>JAXDLD010000728.1:0-4159 GCA_034666805.1 Acidobacteriota bacterium | reverse complement strand
GGTGGACGCGGCCCTGGAAGACCGAGAGGGTCGAGACGGAGTGGAGCGCCACCCCGCGGGCGCAGGCGTGGCGGATCACCTCGCGGGTGCCCTCCACGTTGGCCGCCCGCAGGGCCTCATAGGGCTTCAGGAAGTGGACCTGCGCGCCGTTGTGGAAGACGGCGCCGATCTCGCGAGCGAGGGTCGTGAAGCGCGCCTCGGAGAGCCCCAGGCGCGGCCGGGCGAGGTCGCCGGGGAGCGCTTCGAGCCGCCCCTCCCAGCCCTCCTCCCAGAGGCCGCGCGCGGCGAGCGGCTGGCGCAGGCGCGCCACCCCCTCCTCCGGCGAGCCGGCGCGGACCAGGCAGAGGACCCGGGCGGGGGTGGCGCGCAGGAGCTCGGCCAGGAGGTAGGCGCCGAGGAAGCCGGTCCCCCCGGTCAGGAGGACGGCGCCGGGGGCCCCGCCCGCCCCGGCTCGGGGGACGGCCGGCGGGCGGATCTCCGGGGCCAGGAGCGCATCGGCCTCCAGGCGGGCGAGGAGGCCGGGGTCGTCCTCGCCGGGCGCGCTCGCCCCGCCTGCCGCCAGGTGGCGGGCGAGCCCGGCCACGGTCGGGTGACGGAAGAGATCGGTCATGGGGACCTCCCGGCCCAGGCGCGAGGCGAGCCGGCTCTGCGCGCGGACGAGGAGGAGCGAGTGGCCGCCGAGGGCGAAAAAGCCGTCCTCCGCCCCGATCCGCGGCACCCCGAGCACCGACTCGAAGACCGCGGCGATCTCGCGCTCGAGCGGGGTCTCCGGCGGCCGTCCCTCCCCCCCTGCCGCGGCCCCCGCCGGCACCGGCTCGGGAAGGACGCCGCGGTCGACCTTGCCGTTCGTCGTCCGCGGCATGGCGGCGAGCGGCAGCAGGTCGGCGGGGACCATGTAGGGGGGCAGCCGTTCGGACAGGAAGGCGCGGACCTCCTCCGGCGCGAGCGCCGCGCCGGAGCGCGGCAGGTAGTAGCCGGCGAGCCGGCGACCGGCGCCGCTCTCCGTCCCCGGTGCGGGACGGTCGACCACCGCCGCCTCGGCCACGGCCGGGTGGCGGAGGAGCGCCGCCTCGATCTCCCCGAGCTCCACCCGGAAGCCGCGCACTTTGACCTGGCGGTCGCGCCGGCCGAGGAACTCGATCGCGCCATCGCGGCGCAGGCGCGCCAGGTCGCCGCTCAAGTATATGCGCTCCCCGGCGGCCCGCCCGCGGGGGTGAGGGCGGAAACGCTCGGCGGTCCGGTCCGGGCGGCCGAGGTAGCCGCGGGCCAGGTAGGCGCCGCCGATCGCGATCTCCCCGCGGACGCCGATCGGCGCCGGGTTGCCGTCCGGGTCGAGGACGAGGACGTCGGCCCCGGGCACCGGCCGGCCGATCGGCACGGGCCGCTCGCTCGCTTCGGGGGCGCGCGGACAGGGCCAGGAGGTCACCGAGACGACGGTCTCGGTGGGGCCGTAGCGGTTGAACAGGCCGGCCCCGAGCCGCGCGTGGAAACGGCCCGGCAGATCGGGCGGGACGGTCTCGGCGCCGACCGCGACCCAGAGCAGGGCACGGCAGGCGGCGATGCCCTCCTGTTCGAGGAGGGCCTCCAGGAGGGACGGGGGAAAGCCGGCATGGGTCACCTCGTGACGGGCGAGGAGGTCGACCAGATAGGCGCCGTCCGCGGCGCCGCCCGGCCGCGCGATCACCGTGCGCGCGCCGGCGAGGAGCGGACCCAGCAGCTCCGAGATCGAAAGGTCGAAGCCGAGGCTCGCCTTGTGGAGGAAAGCGGAGTCGGCGGTCAGGTCGGCGCGGTGCAGGAGGAGACGGCCGGTAGCGGCGCCGTGCGGCACCACCACCCCTTTGGGCCGGCCCGTCGAACCCGAGGTGTAGAGGACGTAGGCGGCGTTCCCGGGCTGGACCCCGGGAGCCGGCGCCCTCCCCCCCTCCCCTCCCGTATCGCGGAGCGCGGCGGCGAGGCCGCCGGCCGGCGGCAGGAGAACGACGGGGAGCGCCGGCGCGGGCAGCGCGGCCGCGAGCGCTTCGGTGGTGACGAGGAGGACCGCGCCGGCGTCCGCGAGCACCCCGGCCAGCCGCGCCGGCGGGTGGGTGGGATCGAGCGGCAGCCAGACGCCGCCCGCCCCCAGCACGGCGAGGAAGGTGACGAGGGCCTCGAGCGAGCGGTCGAGGAGGGCTCCCACCGGTGCCTCCGGACCGACGCCCAGGCGGCGCAAGCGGTGGGCCAGGCGGTCCGCCAGGCGGCCGAGCTCGCCATAGGAGAGCGCCTCCCTCCCAGAGACCACCGCCACCCTCTCGGGCACGGCCGCCGCCTGGGCGGCGAAGCGGGCGTGCAGGAGGTCGGACGCCCCTTCCGGCAGCCGCTCGGCGTTCCACTCAACCACGGCCTGGTGACGCTCGGCGGCGGCGAGGAAGGGGAGCTCGCCGAGACGGCGCCCGGGATCCTCGGCGAGACCGGAGAGAAGCACCGCGAAGTGACCGAGCATGCGCTCGGCGGTGGGCCGGTCGAAGAGGTCGGCCGCGTAGACCCAGCGCAGGGCGATCCCCTCTGCCCGCTCCTCGGCGGAGAGCGTCAGGTCGAAGCGGGAGGTAACCGCCGGGAGGCCCAGGCGCCGGACATCGAGCCCGGCCAGGGCGAGCGGTCGCTCGGCCGCGTTCTGGAGGACGAAGAAGACCTGGAAGAGCGGGCTGTGGCTCAGTTGGCGCTCGGGGGCCAGGGCCTCGACCACCGCTTCGAAGGGGAGGTCCTGGTGGGCGTGGGCGGCGAGGGTCGTCTGCCGTACCTCGCCCGCCAGGTCGGCCCAAGGCAGCTCCCCCCCCACCCGGGCGCGGAGGACGAGGGTATTGACGAAGAAGCCGATCAGCCCTTCGATCTCGTGATGCGCGCGGTTGGCGACCGCCGTGCCCACCGCGAGGTCGAGGGTGCCGGAGGTGCGGTAGAGGAAGGCCTGAAAGGCGGCGAGGAGAGTCATGAAGAGGGTGGCGCCGGACTCCCGGCCGAGGCGGTGGAGCGCCGCCGCGAGCGGGGCGGGGAGCGTCCGCAGGAGGGTCCCCCCAAGGTAGCTCGCGACCGCCGGGCGCGGCCGGTCCGCGGGCAGGTCCAGACGGGGCGGCAGCCCGGCCAGGCGCTCGCGCCAGTAGGCGAGTTGGCGCGGCAGCTCCGCCCCGGCCAGCCAGCCGCGCTGCCAGCGGGCGAAATCGCGGTACTGGAGGGGAAGGGGGGCGAGGGGCGACGGCAGGCCGGCCCGAAAGGCGCCGTAGAGCGCTTCGAGCTCGCCGAAGAGGACCGCGAGGGACCATCCGTCCGCGACGATGTGGTGGAGGACGAACAGGAGGTGGTGCTCGGCGGGTCCGAGGCGCAGGAGACCGGCGCGCCAGAGGGGACCGGCGGCGAGGCTGAAGGGGCGGCGGGCCTCCTGCCGTGCCAGGACCCGGGCGGCCAGGTCCCGGCGCTCCGCCGGCAGGCCCGCGAGATCGACCACCGGCAGCGGTACGCCGGCCGGCGGGGCGACCTCCTGGAAGGGCTCGCCGGCACGGTCGCCGAAGGTGGTGCGCAGGGCCTCGTGCCGGCTCTCGATCGCGCAGAGGGCGCGGGCTAAGGCGGCGACGTCAGGGGGGTCGAGCCGGCCCGCCAGGCGGAAGCCCGCCGCCATGTTGTAGAGGAAGGGGTGGCGCTCGAAGCGCTCGAGGAACCAGAGGCGCTGCTGGGCGAAGGAGAGGGGAGCGGGGCCGGCCGCGGCCAGCGGCAGGATGGGCTTCCGGACCGCCGCCGCGCCGCGCCCCCGCTCCTCCTCGACCGCCCGGGCCAGGCCGGCCACGGTGGGGGCCTCGAAGAGGGCGCGCAGGGGGAGCTCGACACCGAGGGCGCTGCGCACCCGGGAGATCACCCGGGTGGCGAGGAGCGAGTGGCCGCCCAGGGCGAAGAAGTCGTCGTCGACGGAGACGCTCGGCACCCCCAGCACCTCGGACCAGAAACCGGCGAGCGCCGCCTCCAGCGGGGTGCGCGGGGTCACCCGCCCGACGACTTCCGGGCGGTCTGGATCGGCGGCGAGCCGGGCCAGGGCGCGGCGGTCGACCTTGCCGTTGGCGGTCAGGGGGAGGTCGTCGACGAGCACCAGGACGGTGGGGACCATGGGTTCGGGCAGCCGCTCCGCGAGATAGGAGCG
>JAXDLD010000727.1:0-11514 GCA_034666805.1 Acidobacteriota bacterium | reverse complement strand
TCGCCGCGCTCGAGGTCGAGCGCTCGCGCCTCGCGAGCGTCTTCATGCAGGCGCCGGCCTTCATCGCCACCCTGCGTGGCCCCGAGCACGTGTTCGAGCTGGCCAACCCCTTCTACTACCGCCTCGTCGGCCACCGGGAGATCCTCGGCAAGCCGGTGCGGGAGGCCCTGCCGGAAGTCGCGGGCCAGGGTTTCTTCGAGCTGCTCGACCAGGTCTATACCACCGGCCAACCGTTCACCGGCAACGAGTTGCCGATCCGGTTGCAGCGTGAGGAGGGTGGGCCGCTCGAGCTGCGCTACCTGAACTTCGTCTATCAGCCGCTGTTCGATGCGGAGGGCGCGGTCTCCGGCATCTTCGCCCATGGCATCGACATCTCCGAGCAGGTGCGGACCGCTGAGGCGCTGCGGGAAAACGATCGCCGGAAGGACGAATTCCTCGCTCTCCTCGGCCACGAGCTGCGCAACCCGCTGGCGCCGATCCGCAACGCCGTCCACATCCTGGGCCAGGCGGCCGATGACGAGTCTCTCCTCGAACGGACGCGCGACATGATCGACCGCCAGGTCGCGCACATGACCCGGCTGGTCGACGACCTTCTCGACGTCTCCCGGATCTCCCAGGGCAAGATCCTGCTGCGCCGGGAGCGGCTGGACCTCGTGGAGCTGGTCCGCCATACGGTCGACGACCATCGCGGCGAGCTCGAGAAAGGCGGCCTCGGGCTGGATCTCGACCTCCCCCAGGGGCCCTCGCAGCCGCTGTGGATGGAGGGGGACCGGACCCGCCTGTCGCAGATGCTGGGGAACCTGCTGCACAACGCCGGCAAGTTCACCGATCCCGGGGGGAGGGTGACCGTCGAGCTCAGGGTCGACCCGCCCGGTGAGACGGCCGAGAAGGCCGGGTGGGCCGAGGTCGTCGTCCGCGACACGGGCATCGGAATGGATCCGGAGATGCTGGACCGGCTCTTCGAGACCTTCAGCCAGGCCGACCGCAGCCTGGCCCGCAGCCGGGGGGGGCTCGGGTTGGGCCTGGCCCTGGTCTATGGGCTGGCCGGCCTGCACGGCGGCGAGGTGTCCGCCGAGAGCGAGGGGCTGGGCCGGGGCTCGCGGTTCACCCTCCGCCTGCCGCTCGCGACCGTCGCGGCGGCGCCGCGGGAGGAGGTCGAGGTCCCCGCCCCCGGACCCGGCATGCCCCGGGTCCTCGTCATTGAGGACAACGCGGACGCGGCGGAGAGCATGCAGCTCCTCCTGGAACTCCGGGGTTTCGAGGCGGTGATCGCCGGGGATGGCGCGGCCGGGCTGGAGCTGGCGCGCCGGTTCCGGCCGGACGTGGTGCTCTGCGACATCGGCCTCCCCGGCGCCTTGGACGGCTACGCCGTGGCCCGGGAGCTGCGCGCCGACCCCGCGTTCGCGGGGCTCCGCCTGATCGCCCTGACCGGCTACGGCCAGGCCGAGGACCAGCGCCGGGCCTACGCCGCGGGCTTCGATCTCCACCTGACCAAGCCCGTGGACCCCGCGACCCTCTTGAATCTGCTCGCCTCCCCGGCGTACGCCGCCGGCCTTGTCTGACCTCCCTCCCGGCCGCCCACCAGGATCTCGTCCCTTCCGCGCTCCGGCGGTTCGCCATCAACTGCGGGCAGGGTTGGGCCGACAGTGTGGCGAGCGGCCCAACCCTCGTGTGCACTTATGACCGAGCTATCACCTGGTCCCCTGTCGCACCTCCTGCACATGGGCAACCCGTACCCGGGTGACACCCGGAGTGAGAACCGGATCGGTGTACGACAGCGCCGGCAGGCCGAGCTGGCTCCTGGCGGCGCCGAGGGCGGTCCGCAGCTCGGCGACATGGAGCGTCCGGATCCGCGTCGGGTTGGCGTCGGTGAAGGGATAGGCGCCGAGCCCCGCCGCCGCACGCACGAGGTTGACGGCCTGGCGCAGCTCGGTCACGTGGAGCTTCCGGACCCGGCCGCGGAAGCTCACCGGATCGTCGGTGAAGAAAAACGTGGTCGCGATGTCTGGAACGCTCCAGGCCGAGGTCCACGAGGCGTTGGTCGCGCGCACGCGGTAGACGTAAGTCTTGCCGGCCACCCGGCCGCCGTCGGGATACGAGGTACCGGCCTGTGTCGCGATCGTCTGGAAGGCGCCGCCGTCGGAGCTCCGCTGCAGCTCGTAACCGGTGGCGCCGGCGGGAGCCGTCCAGGTGACGTTCACCAGGCTGGTGCTCGCTGCCGTGGCGGTGAGCGCGGTCGGCGGACCCAAGGTCGGGGTCACCGCCAGGCAGGTCGAGGGCGGCGAGGAGCAGGCCGCATTGCCCGACGGGTAGGCGGTCACCTGGTAGTAGTAGGTGGTGCCGTTCGCCACCGCGCCGTCGACGACCGAAGTGGCGGAGACGCCGCTCGCGATTTTAGCGAAGGCGGCGTTGCAGCCGACCTCGTTTTTGAAGAGGTCGTACGTTGCGCCGGCGCCGGTCCAGGAGAGGGTGGCCGAGTTGTCCCCGACCGTGGCGGAGAGCACGGGCGCCGCCGGAGCGCTGCAGCCGGCGAAGGTGACGGAGGCGCCGGAGTCGGCCGCGCAGGCGATGCCGTGGCGGTTGAAGGCGGCGAAGAGAGCGCCGCCGTGCGGGGTGCCGTTCCCGAGATTGCCGTCGTCGTCGTCGATCAAACGCATCGCCGTCCACCAGGAGCCAATGCTGCAGCCGTCCGAGGTGTAGGTCGAACCCGACCCGGTATGGCAGACGAAGGCCGCGGTGGCCGTGTTGCGGGAGAGATACCAGAGCCGTTCGAGGACGATCCAGGCATTGGCGTCGCCGGCGCCCGGCAGATCGCGGTTGGCGAAATCCCAGAGGGCCTCGCCCGGGACGTACGATTCACAGTGCTGGTCCTTGCCGCAGGCACCGGGTGCGGGAGGGCCGGCGAGGGGGCAGTTGGTCCGGATGTAGTTGTCGGCAGTCGCCGGGATGTTGGCGGTGTGCTTGGCGTAGTCGAGGTCGCGGGCGCCGGTGCAGGCCGTGCAGGCATCACCGTAGCCGGTACAGGTGCCGGACTGGAAGAAGCCGGTGCCGATACAGGAGTCGTGGAGCGCGAGCATGGCGGTGACGTCGGCATAGGCCTCGCCGCTGTCGGACGAGGTGCCGGTGCCGTCCATCTGGTCGAGGCCGTGACCGAATTCGTGGAGCGCGAGCCCCGAGATCTCCCCGGCGTTGGCGCATGTGCTACTCGACTTGAGGAAGTTGAGGGTCCGGTTCGCGGGCTGCCAATAGGCGTTGCAGCTGCCGGTCTGGTTGACGTTGGCCGTGAGCTGCTGGCCCAGCCAGGTGTTGCCCGGCAGCCAGCCGCGGCCCACCTCCTTGATCCGGTTGACCTGGTAGAACTGCTCGCGGGCGGCGTGGGTGTTGCCGGCACCGCCGATACCCGGGGTGGTGCAGTCGGTGCCGCCCGAGGTGCCGAAGGCGAGGTTGCCGAGGGCATTGGTCGCGAGCGAAATCGCGCCGCAGCCGTCGACGATCCGGACATACTGGCCGGCGAGGGTCGAGGTGAGCGGCCCGCCGCTGAAGAGGCCCGCGGAGTTGGCGAAGCCGCCGGTCGAGAGGTCGGCGTAGGGCATGGCCCGCACGACCTCGCCGTCGGCGGGCGAGCGCGGGTAGATGCCGCCGGTGGCCTGGGCGTACTGGTTGATGTCGGCGAGCTCGAGCACCTCGCCGGTCGCGGCGTCGACCCGCGCCCGCCAGGTCCCCACGACGCCGTCCCGCTGAAAGGTGAGCTGCCAGACCCGGGCGAGGCCGCGGCCCCGGCCGAAGGCGAAACCCTCGCCGGAGCGGGGGTCGACGACGTTGACCGGCAAGAGGTGGAGGCTGCCAGCGTCGAGGAAAACGTCGGCCGAGCTCCAGCCGCCGATGTGGCGGGCGACGGCGGCGAGCGCCTGCTCGCGAGTGAGGGTTGTCTTCGGCGCCACGGCGCCGGGGGCGGGCAGGTTCTCGGTGCCCATCTGCACCAGGTTGCCGTTGTTGACCCGGAAGACCACCCGCGCGCCCTCGACCGCCTGGCCGTCTACGACGACGTCGAAATCGACCAGCCAGAGGTGGTTCGCCGGTTGGCCCGAGCGGCCCCGGTTCAAGACCAGCGACGCGGTGTCGACGCCCAGCAGGCCGGCGACCTTCGGCAGGTAGCCGCGCGCCACCGCCTCCAGGGCCGCCATGTCGACCTTCCCGCCACGCTTCGAAACGAGGGGCAGGTCACTCGGGGTGAGGGAGTTGCCGCGGCCCGGGATCCAGGCGATGTTGCCGCCCTCGGCAAAGGCGATCCTGCCGGTCCGGCGGTCGACCCATCCCTTCCATTCGGCGGGTGCGCCGAGGCGAAAGGCGGTCCAGCCGTCGTTGACGGCCGCCTTGACGGAGGACAAGTGCTCTTCGAGTGGCGCGAGGGGCTGCGACGGAGCCAGGCGCTCGCTCTGGAAGGCGAGGCCGGCCAGGCCGGAGGAGCTGTCGTGAAGCTGCGGGGCGACCACGGCCGCGAGCGAGCTGCTCACGAGCAGGGCGAGAGCCCAGAGGGCGGACGAGCGGAGTTTCGAAGTTCGGTTCATCATGGCGGGTGTCCCTCTTCTGAGCCGTAGCATCACTGGAGCGAAAGCAGGACGAGGATCGTGCCGGTCCCGCCGGCGAGCGGCTCCAATGCCTTGCCGAGGATAGTCCCCGGCTGATGGAAGGCGCGGCCGTTCAAAGCCATCGGCTCGGACCGCATGGCGACCCCCGTCGTCTCGCTGGTGACGAGAAGATCGCCGACGGCGATCGGGTGCCGGGTGGCGTCGACGCGGACGGGGACGCGGCCGGTCGTGGCGATGGCCGCCATCGCGGCGCGGCGCTGCCCGAGGATGATCGCGGGCTTGGTCGAAACGACGCCGGCGACGGCCGTATCGTAAGAACCCTGGGAGGCGAGAACATGGTTGCGCTGCTGCTTGTCGAGGACGACGACGGTGCCGGCCGCGAGCTCGGTGTCGCTCGGCACCCACTCGGCGAGGTCCTGGGAGTAGGAGGCGAAGATCGCCCCGTCGGCGGTGATGTCACCATCGGCGTGGATGGTGCCGCCGACGTCCAGGACCCCCTGGCTCGCCACCTTGTTGGCCCCGATGCCGACCGCGCCGGTCTTCAAGTCCACGTCGATCGCCGTGGTCAGAGGGGCGGTGGCGATCGGTCCCTGGGTGGTGTCGTACCAGGTGCGGACCTGGAAATGGTCGTTCAACTTGTAGAGCATCGACGCGGTGTGGGAACCGGCAGGCGCGGTCCACTGGCCCGCGAGATAGCTGGTGTCGAAAGAGATCGAGCTGTTGTTGAGCTGCGACGTGCCGATCCCGACCAGGCCCACCTGGCCGGTCCTGGCGATGACGAACTGGGTGTCGTCGTTGCCCACGACCTGGAACTTGTAGGCCGGGGTGAGGGTGCCGAAGCCGACCTTGGCGTCGCCGGTGATGTGGAACATGTCGAGGAACGACGAGTTCTGGATCGACAGGCTGGTCGCCGCGTCATTGCCGCCGAGCCTGAAGACGATGCTCTTCGCCGTGGCGCCCGTCTGGGGCTGCAGGATGGCGAGCGCGGAGGCGTCGTTCAGGACGAGCGCCCCCTGGGTGCCGTTGACCGCCGTGGCGCAGATCGGGCTCGTCGGCGGGCAGCTCTGCGCTTCGAGGACCGGGGCGGAGGCGAGGACGAGGAACGGTAGGCAACGGACGGCGCGGCGCAGCAGGGCATTTTCGTGCAACTTCTTTTTCACGGTGGTATCTCCTCAGTGCTGGCGAGGGGGGGAGTCCCCTCCTCCTGGATATGCGCCGTCGGCTGATAAAGTCGGTCAGCGGGTCCGACCGGCGCCCCGCTTTTCGGTAAGGTGATCCCGTGATCTCCGGCGATCGTCATGGCGACAAGGAAAGCGCGACCCTGACCCAGCTCCTCGAGCGCTGGAGCGCGGGAGACCGGGCGGCAGTCGAGAGTGCCCTGCCGCAGGTCTATGCCGAGCTGCGGCGCATCGCCGCCCGCGAGCTGCGGCGCGAGCGTCCGGACCACACCCTGGGGGCGACCGAGATCGTCCACGAGGCCTACCTCCGGCTGACCCCCGGTCTCCGGTGGCCGAGCCGCAACCACTTCTTCGCCTTTGCCGCCCACCTCATGCGCCGCATCCTCGTCGACCACGCGCGGCGCCGGAACCGCCTGCGGCGGGGGGGAGGCCGGGAGCTCCTGCCGCTCTCGGCGGCGGCGGGGGCGGCCGATCTCGCCGGCTTCGCGAGCCCCGATCTCGTGGCGCTCGACGACGCCCTGACCCGCCTGGCGGCCTTCGATCCGCAGAAGGCGACGATCATCGAGCTGCGGTTCTTCGGCGGTCTCACCGTCGAGGAGACGGCCGGGCAGCTCGGCGTTTCGCCGGAGACCGTGGGGCGCCACTGGCGCCGCGCCAAGGCCTGGCTCTACCAGGAGCTCCACCCGGCGGAGGAGCGCCTCTGAGCGACCCCGCGCGCTGGTCCGAAGTTGATCGGCTCTTCGCTGCGGCGCTGGAGCTCCCGCCGGCCGGCCGGCCCGCCTTCCTGGACGCCGCCTGCCCGGGCGACCTGCGCCCCGAGATCGAGCGGCTGCTGAGGGCGGAGGCGCGGAGCGGCGATTTCCTGGAAACCCCGGCCGGCCCCCCGCCCGGAGAGCTCGCGCAAGGAGCGGCGCCAGAGACGGCGGGAGAGGGGCTCGTCCCCGGTGCGGGCTGGCTCGGTCCCTACCGCCTCCTGCGTCCGATCGGGTCGGGAGGCATGGGGACCGTCTACCTCGCCGTGCGCGACGACGACCAGTACGAGCGTCAGGTGGCGATCAAAGTCCTCCGCGGCGGCCTGGCGGAGACCGAGGCCTATCCCCGCTTCCTCTCTGAGCGCCAGATCCTCGCCCGGCTGGAGCACCCCGGCATCGCCCGCCTGTACGATGGCGGCACCACCGCGGACGGCCGGCCCTACCTGGTGATGGAGTGGATCGACGGTCTGCCCCTCTCCGAGCACTGCGACGGTCAGCGGTTGAACGTCGAGGAGCGGCTGGCCCTCTTCCAGAAGGTCTGCGCCGCGGTCCAGTACGCCCACCAGAACCTCCTCGTCCACCGCGATCTCAAACCGGGGAACATCCTGGTGACCGCGGCCGGCGAGCCGAAGCTGATCGACTTCGGCATCGCCAAGCAGCTCGCGCTGGCCGGCACGACCGAGGCGACCGGGCTCACCCACACGGGTCAGCGGGTGATGACGCCGAGCTGCGCCAGCCCCGAGCAGGTCCGGGGGGAGCCGATCACCACGGCGAGCGACGTCTACTCGCTCGGGGTCCTCCTCTACGAGCTGCTCTCCGGGCGGAGCCCGTACCGGTTGGAGACCGGTCTCCTGCACGAGCGGGAGTGGGCGATCTGTGAGCAGGAGCCGGAGCGGCCGAGCCAGGCCCTCGGGCGCCCGCCGGGACCGGGGGAGCCCACCGCCGCCGCGGCCGCCGCGGCCCGCGGCACGCGCGTGGCTGCCCTCCGCCGCCGGCTCTCTGGCGACCTCGACAACGTCGTCCTCGCCGCGCTGCGCAAGGAGCCCGAACGCCGCTACGGCTCGGCCGCCCAGCTCGCCGCGGACCTCGCGAGCCACTCGGCGGACCTGCCGATCCAGGCCCGGCCCGACACCCTCGCCTACCGCACCCGCAAATTCGTCCGCCGGCACCGGGCCGCGGTGGCGGCCGGAGTCGCCGGCCTGCTGATCGCGGCGGGCTTCGTCGCCAGCCTCTTCGAGCAGGGGCGGCGCCTGGCCGAGGAGCGCGACAAGGCGCGCTACGCCCTCTCCTTCCTGGTCGACGTCTTTAAGGACGCCGACCCCCACCGGACGGGCGGCGGTGCGCTGACCGCCCGCGACATCCTGACCCGTGGCGCGGCCCGTGCCACCGGGAAGATCGTGGGACCGCCGGAGGTTCAGGCCGCGGTCCTCGACGCTTTGGGTCAGGTCGGTCTCGGGCTGGGGCAGCCGGCCGAGGCGCAGCCGCTCCTCGAACAGGCCCTGGCGCTGCGCTACCGGAGCCTGGGCAGTGACGCGCCGGAGTACGCCGAGAGCCTGGAGCACGTGGCGAGTCTGCGTTACGACCGCTCCGACCTCCCCGGGGCGATCGCCCTCCTGCGCCAGGCGCTCGCCATCGAGCGGCGAGAGCTGCCGGCGGGCGCCGTGGCGGTGGCGAAGACTCTCAACCAGATGGGGCGGATGCTCGTCGACACCCGGCCTCCGGCCGAGGTCGAGCCGCTGCACAGAGAGGCGCTCACGATCGCGCGGCGGGCCGAGGGGACCGCCGGGCTGACGGTGGCGGAGAGCCTGATCGGCCTCGCCAGGGTCGCGGAGGCGCGCGGCGACTATAAGCGGGCGGAGGAGCTCGTCCGCCGGGGCCTGGCGATCGAACGGCGGCGGCTGGGAGAAGAGCACCCCTCTGTCGTCCGCCACGTCGAGGTGCTCGGCCAGATCCTCTTCGACGAAGGGAAGCAGGGGGAGGCCGAGGCGGTCCTCGCGGCCTCCCTGGCCTCCCTGGAGAAAGCCCTAGGCCGGGATCATCCCGACCTCGCGTCCATCGAGGACGCCCTGGCGGTCATGGAGTCGTCACGCGGCCGCTACGCCGCGGCCGAAATCCGCTACCGGCGGGTCCTGGCGCTCTGGGAGCCCCGGCTCGGCGCGGGCGACCCGCGGCTCGCGATCGTCCTCTCGAACCTCGGGTCGGCGGTGCAGGCGCAGGGCCGCCTGCGCGAGGCGCTCGCCCTCCACCAGCGCGCCCTGGCGATCCGGCGCCGGGCGGTCGGCGAGCGCCATCCCCTGGTCGGCAACAGCCTCCTCTTCCTCGCCACCATCCATCGCGAGCTCGGGGAGTACGGCACGGCTCTCGACCTCGCCCTGCAGGCGCTCGCGATGGCGCGGCAGGGGCTCGGCCCCGCGCACCCGATCCTCGCCTCGCCGCTGCGCGAGGTCGGCCGGATCCTCCTCGCCCAAGGGCGCCCCGTAGAGGCCGAGGGCTATCTCCGAGAGGCCGTCCTGCTGCGCGCCAGGACCCTGCCGCCGGGGCACCCCGAGCTGGCACGGACCGAGATGTTCCTCGGCACCTGCCTGGTGGCCGAGCGCCGCTACGTCGAGGCCGAGCCCCTTCTCCGCTCGGCCTACGCCGCGCTCGGCTCCCGGTTGCCGGCGGACGACGCGCGGGTCGAGGAGGCCCGGAAGGCGCTCGCGGTGCTCGACCGCAACCGGGAGCAGCACCCAGCCGGCAGGTGAGGAGCCGTCTGCTCGGCGGAGAGGGTAGGATCCCCCCCGTGCCCACCGAGAGCTTCCCCTTCCGTCCCTGGGTCCGCAGCACCACCCGCCGCGCCATGTTCTGGGGCGTGGGAGTCGTGGCGCTCTTAGGGCTAGTGATCTGGTTCGTCCAGGCGGACGAACGGGCGGCCTGGGGGCGGGGGTTCGGGGTGCTCTTCGCCTACAGCATGCTGTTCTGGGTGAGCCTCGCCAAGATCTGGTGGACGGGAGGCAAGGCCGCGGTGGTCATCGACGAGGAGGGGTTCGCCTTCCAGCCGCTCCACACTTTTAGCCCCAAGCGCATCCCCTTCGCCCAGATCCTCTCGGTCGGCCCGCGGCCGGGGACCGAGTCGCTGCGGCTGATTCTGGAGAAGGATGGGGTGGGGCGGGAGTTCTTCTTGAACCTTGCCGTCGTCAAGGGACAGCACCGGTTCCTGGAACGGCTGGGCGAGGAGCTGGAGCGGGAGGGGCTGGAGAAAGTCCCCGGCCGCGAGCGCAGTTGGCGGCGGCCGGGGTGGTCGGCGGATTCGCTCATGGGGGTCGGCGGCTAGGCCGACCCCAGGTCGCGGATCTCTCTAGCGCTTGGCGAAGCCGGTCACGATGTAGGTGCCGGAGCGCTGGTCCTTCTTCAACTTGATGATGTTCTTGCGCTCGGCGTCCTCCAGCAGCTCCGAGAAGGTGCTGTAGCCGTAGTAGCCCTCGTTGAAGGAGGGCTTCTTGCGCTGCATCGTCTGCTTGATCATGGAGCCCCAGAGGACGTCCTTGTTCTCGCGGGTGAGCGCCTGGATCGACTCGACCATCAGCATGAAGGCCTCGGCGGCCTTCTTGTTGAGCCCCGAGATCTGCGGCGCCTTCGAGGAGTCGCGCCAGACGTCCTCGTAGTAGATGAACTCGTCGCAGTTGTCGACCAGGAGGTTCGAGGACGAGTTCTTGACCCCGATCCCGATCACGTACTTGTTGTTCTCCTTGAGCTTCGAGACCAGGGGCGAGAAGTCGCTGTCCCCGGAGAGGAGCACGAAGGTGTCCAGATGCTCCTTCGAGTAGGAGAGGTCCATGGCGTCGACGACCATCTTGATGTCGGCGCTGTTTTTCCCCGAGTAGTACTTCTGCGGGATGTCGATGAGCTCGATCGCGGCCTCGTGGAAGGGGCGCTTGTAGTCGCTGTAGCGCTCCCAGTCGGCGTAGGCCTTCTTGACGATGATCTTGCCCTTCTCCAGGAGCCGTTCCAACACCAGATTGATGTCGAACTTGGCGACGTCCGAGTCGCGCACCCCGAGAGCGATGTTCTCCAGGTCGCAGAAGAGGGCGATCTTCTTCTCGTCGCTGTGCGAGCGCGGGCGCTCGGCGACGGGCACGTAGATCTCGCGCGGCATCAAGTCGGCGGGGCTGGCGAAGAAGCTGTCGCGGTCGCGCTCCCGCTCCTCCGGACGCTCCCGTTCCCGCTCGCGCTCCCGTTCGCGCTCACGGCGGCGCGGGGCGATGGCGGCGACCGGGGCGGCGGCCGGAGCGGCGATCGGCTCGACGAAGGCGTCCTCCTGCGAGTCGTCCTCCTCCTCCTCGGCGGCCCCGTTGGCGGGGGCGGCGGCACGGCCCGAACGGCGGCGCCCGCCACGGCTGCGGCGCGAGCGGCGGCCGCGTTTGGCGTCTTCCTTCTCGGCGGCGTCGGCGGCATCCGCGGTTCCGGCGGTGGTGATCGGATTCACCTCGCTCTCGCCGGCATCGTTCTCGTCCGCCTCCTCGTGCTCCTCGTCCTCGTCATCCTCGTCGTCCTCGTCCTCCTCGTCGGAGGGGAAGAGCTCGTCCTGCTCGATCGGCTCGTAGACGGGGGCGGTATAGGAGGGCGCGCCGTAGGAGGGGCTGGGGTAGGGCTCGGTGCGGTCGAAGGTCAGGGCGGCGGCGGGCTGCTCGTCGAGCGCCGCGGGCCGCGCCTCTTCGGTCTGGGAAGGCTCGTAGGCTTGGGAGATCTCGGTGACCTCGGTGATCTCGGCCGTGGCCCTCACAGGGGCGGACGGGGGTGGCGGCGTGGGCGCCGCCGGAGCCTCGGCCTCGGCCGCGATCGGCGCGGGTGGCGCCGGCATCGGTGATGCCGCCGGGGGGCTCGCCTTCTCCCCGCGTTGCTTATCGTCGTCTGCTTCGTTTGCGGCGCCCTCGGCTGTCGGGCGCATCCACCATGGACTCAATTTCAGTTCCTTTCCCGAGCCCGCCGGGGCTCGTGTGCAGAGTGGTTCTTCAT
>JAXDLD010000726.1:0-6412 GCA_034666805.1 Acidobacteriota bacterium | reverse complement strand
CGGCCGGGGGCTCTTCGCTCAACCGGGCACCCCGGCCTCCGCGTGCGCCGCGCGGAGGCCCTGCCAGGTGCCGAGCGCCGCGCCCTCCCCGCTGTCCTGCGCCAGCTGCTCGGCGAGACCCTTGAGCTCGCCGTTCAGGCGCGCCACGGCGATGGCGAGCCCCGCCTGGGCGGCGAGCTCCTCCAGGATCTCGACGTCGAGCTCGGTGAAGGCCGCCCCCGGCCGCCGGCTGTCGGCGTAGAGCACCCCGATCCGCCGGTCGAGCGCCTGGACGGGCACCGCGAGGAGGGCCCGGATGCCGCCCTCGACGACGCTCGCCCGCGCCCCCAGCTCGGCGTCCGCCCGGACATCGGCGCGGACCACCGGCCGCCCGCTGGCCAAGGCCCGCTCGACCGCTCCGACGCTGCCGCCGAACTCCGCCGCGCGGAGGTCGTCCCAGGAGAGCCCCGAGCGGGCCGCTATGGAGAGCTCGCCGTCCGCCCCGGAGAGGAGGAGGAAGCCGCGCTCCGCGTTGGCGAGCGCGAGGGTCGAGGCGACCACCCGGGAGAGGAGCTCAGAGAGGCCCACCCCGGGGTCGAGCTCGCGCCGGACCTCGAGCACGGTCGTCAGGCGCCGTTGCCGCTCCTCGTGGGGCGCCTCGCCCGCTCCCGCCGTGAAGCGGGCGACGACGCCGCCGAAGCTGATCCAGCTCTGCTGAGAGAGCCGGCCGGTCGCGACCGGCACACCGTCCAGGAGAGTGCCGTTCTTGCTGCCGAGGTCGGCCAGGGTCCACCCGGAGGGGCCGGGGGAGAGGGCGGCATGCCGCCGGGAGACGCGGTCGTCCGCCACCACCACGCCGCACTCCGGGTCCCGGCCGACGACCGTCTGGCGCCCCTCGGGCAGGACCAGCTCCCGGGCCGGAGCGCTGGGGAAGTGGATCGTCAGGCGCGCCGGCATCCATTCGCCCCTATACGCTCTCGCTCTACCGGCCGAGCTCCAGGCTGAACCGCAGGGTTCTGCCGCCGGCGCGGAGCAGCCCGGCGACGTCGACCCGGTCGCGCGCGGCGCGCCAGACGTCCGGGATCTCCGGCCCGCTGTGCCGCTCGGCGGTGGCGAGGAAGGCGTCCACCTCCTGGATGGCGGCCGTCGTGTTCCCCGCCTGGACGCGGGCGCGGATGGCGGCCAGCTCGGCGGCGAGCTCGGCCCGGATCGGCCCGGAGATGGCGCCGGCGTTGTCCGCGAGGATGTGGTCCAGCCGGTCGAGCTTGGCCGCGACCGCCGGGTCTCTCGGGGTGTGATCGACGAGGACCAGGAACTCGGAGAACCCTCCGGTCGAGCCGATGACGCGGTAGCTCGAATCCCACTTGAGGCTCGTCATGTCCCTGAAGTCCTCTCCCAGGTGGGAGGTGTAGAACCGCAGGTCCGGGGTGGCCGGGAGGAGGGGGCTCGCGATCTGGACGTTGGCGATCCCGTTGAAGGCGAGGCCGCCCTCGGGCGTCGGCTCGATCTGCACGAGGACCGGGAAGCCCGCCGGGATCGCGACGGCAGGGGGCAGGCGGGCGAGGAGACCGGCGTCGGTGGGGGAGACCAGGCGGGCCGAAATCCCCAGGCTCGCGAGGTTCAAGCGGCTGACGGTCTCGAAGGTCACCGTCAGGTCGGCCGTGATGCCCCCCGGCAGCGCGAGCGGGATGGTGATCGAGTTGCCGCCGATCGTGGGGAGGGTGGGAGCCGCCGGAGCCGGGGGGAGGGCGGCGACCTGGCCGGCGGCCGGCAGGGCCGCGGCGAGGGCGACGAGGAGCAACCAGGCCAGGGTTCTGTGCATGAGGGCAGCCCCCTTCCAGAGGTGGTGTAAACCTTGAGTCCTGCAGGACTCATACCAGTTTGCGAGAACTATAGCACCGGCGCGCCCGGCAAGCTCTCGGCAAACCCTGAGGGAAAACCCCCAGCCCGAGTGGGGGCATTCCCCACTTCCGCGATTCTCCCGCCTCCCGCATAGTCATGCTTGGAGGCCCTGGGGGCCTGGCAAGCAACGAGCATAGAAGAACGCAGAAGGAGAGGGAGATGAACCCAGCATTGATCCATCGCTCACGCAAAGAAGCCTCGCGGGCCTTCGCCCCGGTGCTCGCGGCGGTACTGCTCCTCTTCGTCAGCGCCCTTTCGGCGACGGCGACGACGCTCGGACCCTCCCTGGCCGCCAAGCTCGGCCACCTGGCCGGCAGCGACAGCGCGGGCACGGTGATCGTGGCCTTCAACACGACCAACGGTCTGACCCCGGCGAACCTCGCGACCCTGACCCTCGCCGGGATCACCCGCGGCTACACGCTGCCGCACCTCGGCATGGTGGCGGCGCCGGCGACCGCGGCCCAGGTCCGCGCCCTGGCCGCCAACCCGACGGTCCGCTCGATCTGGGCGAACGACCGGCTGCACTACCTGAACGACCAGACCCGGGTGCTCACCGGCACCGACCGGATGCGCACCGATCCCGGCTTCATCCAGCGGAACCAGGGGCTCCCGGTCTCGGGCAAGGGGAACTTCTCGCTCCTGATCAACGACTCCGGGATCGACGGCACCCACCCCGACCTCCACTACCCGGACCACCTCATCCAGAACGTGCAGGGGATCACCGACACCGGCACCCTGACCGGCTTCACCCCCGCCCTCTACGTCGAGAACGTGCCGGACACCGATACCAACGTCGGCCACGGCACCCACTGCGCGGGGATCGCGGCCGGCACCGGCGCCGCCTCGGGTGGCAAGTATGCCGGCGTCGCCCCGGGGGCGAACCTGATCGGCTACGGCTCCGGCGCCGTGCTCCTCATCCTGAACGGCCTCGGCGGCTTCGAGTACGCGCTCGCCAACCAGTCCCGCTACAACATCCGCATCATCTCGAACTCCTGGGGCGGCTCGGGCGCCTTCGATCCCAACAGTCCTGTCGCCATCGCCAGCAAGGCGGCGCACGATCACGGGATCGTCGTCGTCTTCGCGGCCGGCAACTCCGGTCCGGGCAAGGACACGATGGGCCCGGAATCCAAGGCCCCCTGGGTGATCAGCGTGGCGGCGGGGACCAAGGAGGGCGGCCTCGCAAGCTTCTCGTCCCGCGGGGTGCCGAAGTCCCAGCGCCCGAACGACGACTTCAACGCTCCCACGATCACCGCTCCGGGCACCGGCCGCGAATTCGCGTCGGACAGCGGCCGGTTCACCTCGGACGTGGTGTCGACCCGCGCCAAGACCAACATCTTCGCCAACGGCGAGATCTCGCAGGCCGACGCCGAGCTCGCCCCGGGCGACCTGCCTTTCTACACCGAGATCAGCGGCACCTCGATGGCGACTCCCTTCGTCGCCGGCACCGTGGCGCTCCTCCTCTCCGCCGACCCGACGCTCAGCCCGGACGACGTCAAGTCGATCCTCACCAGGACCGCGTCGCAGATGCCCGGCTACTCGGAATTCGAGGTCGGCGCCGGCTACGTCAACGTCTACGCGGCGGTCGACAAGACCTTTAACCGCAGCAAGCCCTACGGCACCTACGGCGGCCCGCTCGACCTCCAGCACTACAATCTGCAGATCACGACCACCACCGTCAACCAGGCGCCCTTCCACATCGACTACAACCCGGCGTCGACCCCGGGCCCCGGGAGCGTCAACTCGACGAGCTTCACGGTTCAGGCCGGCATCTCGGTGCTCGACGTCTTCGCCACCATCGACGACGTCCTGGCGACCGGCAACGGCAACACCGTGGGGCTGCTCCTCACCGCTCCGGACGGCAAGACCTACTCGAGCGGCATCGCTCTCCCCATCCTGGACGCTCCGAACCGTGAGGTCGTGGTCAAGAACCCGCTCCCCGGCCCCTGGCTCCTCGAGGTCCGCGGCGTGCGCGGTCTGGCGGCTCTCCCGGAGGTCTCTCTCCCCACCTCGGGCGCCGCGCTGCCGGGTCCGGTGGCCGGGACGATCACCCAGCAGGTGACCACGCTCCCCGCGATCGCCGACGTCCAGGGCGATCCGTCGCAGGCCGAGATCGAGTTCGTCCTCAAGAACCGGATGATGGACGTCACGAGCGACGGCCTCTTCCATCCGGCCGACTCGGTGACCCGCGGCGATTTCGCCCGCGCCTTAGTCTTCAACACCGCGCTCCGGCAGTCGCTGGCGGACTCCCCGCGCTACACCGACACCTCGGGTCCTTCCGACGACGCGATCGCCGAGGCGGTGACGGCCAACGGTTCCACCCTCCGCGACTACGACTTCACCCCCACCGGCATGGTCAACGCCCAGGGGTCGGGTTTCTCCGCCAGCGGCGAGATCAACTACACCGAGCTGGCGGTCGCCCTGATCAAGGCCCTGGGCCTCGACGCGGCGGCCCTGGCGAAGGCGGGCACGGACGTCACCGTGACGTACAACGGGCAGCCCGTGGTGGTGAGCGACGAGGGAGACATCCCGGCGGGCCTGCGCGGCTACGTGCAGCTCGCGCTCGACCGCGGCATCCTCAATCCTTCCTTCAGCTTCGAGCAGAACCCTGGCGACCCCCAGCCGCACCTCGTGGTCAAGGTCCGGCCGATCAACCACGTGACGCGGTCGGTCCTCGCCTTCGCCCTCGACCACTACCGGCAGGCCTTCGCGGCCGGTAACTAGGCCGGTCCGGTTTTCCTAAAGAAGGGTCCTGGCGCCGCTCCCCGGAGCGGCGCCATTGCGTTGGGCTAGGCGCCGACCAGCCGGAGCTCGAACTCCTCGAGCTTCAAGACCGCGAGCACATAGGCGAACGCCATGCGGTTGGCGGTCTCGAAGTCCCGGGCGTGAATGGGAAAGGCTTCTTCCTGAATTTGACCCTGAAGGTCGCGATAGGTGACGGACGCTTCGAACCGGCGAACCGATGGCATGGTGAGGGTCCTTCCGACTTGACTCTGGAGTAGATACGACGACTAGAGAGGTGATTATCGCAGGCCGGCCCAGAAAGCGAAAGGGCCACCCGGTCGGGTGGCCCGTCTCGATCGATGCGCAACGCCTGGAGGCGCTCGGGCGAGATCTTGGACTCCTAGGCGATCCGGGTGACGTTCGCGGCCGCGGCGCCCTTGTTGCCCTGGACGACGTCGAACTCCACCCGCTCACCCTCGGCGAGGCTCTTGAACCCCGAGCCCTGGATCGCGGAGTGGTGCACGAAGCAGTCCTTGCCCCCGTCCTCCGGCGTGATGAAACCGAAGCCCTTGCTGTCGTTGAACCACTTCACCTTACCCGTGTTGCGCATTCTCTTCTCTCTTTCTGTTGGCCAGAAACAGGAAGAGACCTGATCGGAGCCAGGTCCCTTGCGTAGTTTTGGCTTGACGCTGTTGAGCCACCTCGGCCCGCAACTGGAAATAGCGTATGGGAGACGGGCGGCGGAGTCAAGCCGGACGAGGAGAAGGCTTCCCCTGCTACAATTCGCCGTCCCTTGGGCGCAGGCCTGGCTCTCTTCTTGCAAACTAAATAGCGGTTAAACCATCTGACCCGGCGAGAGACGACCATGAACTTGCGTAGAACGTGTGGGGTGTGCCTGCTGCTCTTCCTCGCGGGGGAGTCAACGCGAGCGGCTGGGGCCGGCCTGGCGCCCGAGGCGCCGCCGGCGCCGACGACGATGGCGGCGGTCGAGACCGATCCTTCGGCCTTGAAGCGGCTGAGCATCGAGGAGCTGATGCAGATCGACGTCACCTCGGTCTCCAAGCGCAGCGAGCCGCTGTCGGCCGCCGCCGCCGCCATCACCGTCATCACTGCCGAGGACATCCGCCGTTCGGGGGCGGTCAGCCTGCCGGAGGCGCTCCGCCTGGCGACCGGCCTCGAGGTGGCGCAGGCCGACGGGCGCACCTGGGCGATCACCGCCCGCGGCTTCAACCTGACGACGGCCAACAAGCTGCTCGTCTTAGTCGACGGCCGGAGCATCTACACGCCGCTCTTCTCGGGGGTGTTCTGGGACGTGCAGGACACCTTCCTGGCCGACGTCGACCGCATCGAGGTCATCCGCGGTCCCGGGGGGACCCTGTGGGGGGCCAACGCGGTCAACGGGGTGATCAACATCATCACCCGGAGCGCGGCGGAGACCCCGGGGGGGCTCGCGCTGGCCGGGGGCGGCAAGACGGAGAAGGCGTTCGGCGGCGCGCGCTACGGCGGCCAGACGGGGGCGGGCGTTTCCTACCGGGCCTATGGTAATTATGACTACAGGGATGCCCTGGCCTTCGCCAACGGCCGGAGCGCCGAGGACCCGCTCCGCCGCGGGCAGGGGGGCTTCCGGCTCGACTGGGACCGCTCGCCGGCGGATGCCTTCACTCTCCAGGGGGACCTCTACCAGGGGCTTGCCGGCGAGGCGCTCCGCGACGACACCGATCTGAGCGGCGGCAACCTCCTCGGCCGCTTCAAGCGCAAGCTCGCCCAGGGAGGGGACCTGAGCCTCCAGGTATACGTCGACCACACCCAT
>JAXDLD010000725.1:0-4162 GCA_034666805.1 Acidobacteriota bacterium | reverse complement strand
CCTGCACGGGCTGTACGGGCGTCCGCGACGTCGACTTCGCCAAACACGCCGCGAACACCCCGGCGACGGTCGCCAACTTCACCCAGGTCCGCTGCGGCGCCGGCTCCGGCCCCTGCGGCAAGGAGGTCCACTGCGAATCGTACGTCCCTTCAGAGGCGATCTGGGACTTCGCCAACCGCGACCTGCCGGGTGCCGGCACCGGCCCGGCCTGGACCACCTTGGACCGCCTCTGGTACCTCTCCAGGAACACCGCCACCAGCGCCTTCACCTGCACTACCGGCACGACGTTCGCCTCGAACGGCTGCGGCACCGGCAACTGGTGGAAGACGATGCGCGCGGTGGACGACGACGACGGCAACCTGGCGAACGGCACGCCGCACAGCGCGGCCCTCTTCGCCGCCTTCAACCGCCACGGCATCGCCTGCACGACGGACGCCGGGGCGAGCACCAGCTTCAACGGCTGCACCCAGCCCGCCACGCCGGCCTTGACGGTCACCGGCGGTGACAACTCCGCGGCGCTCTCCTGGACGGCGTCCGGCACGGCGACCTACGACGTGTTCAGGAACGAGACCGGCTGCAACGCCGGCTTCACCAAGATCGTCAGCGGTGGCACCGCCACCTCGCTCGCCGACACCGCCGTCGCCAACGGCATCACCTACTTCTACCAGGTGACGGCCTTCCCGGCCGGCAACGAGGCTTGCGCCTCGGCGCCCTCGGCCTGTGTCGCGGTCACCCCCGCCGCGGGCCCCTGCACTCCGCCCGCCGCCCCCACTGCTCTGACGGCCACTCCGGGCGCCGGTAGCGTGGCGCTCTCCTGGGCCGCCGTGACCGGGGCCGCGGAGTACCACGTCCTGCGTGGGACGGCCACGGGCGGTCCCTACGCCCAGGTCGGCACGGCAGCCGGCACGACCTTCACCGACACCTCGGTGACCAGCGGCACGACCTACTTCTACGTCGTGCGCGCGGCCAACAGCGCGACCTGCGAATCGGGCAACTCCCCCGAGGCCTCGACGACGCCGACCGGCACGCCCAACTTCACGCTCGCGATCAGCCCGTCCTCGGTGACCCTGCCGCGCGCGGGTGGAACGGCGACCTACACGGTGACGATCACCCGCTCCGGCGGCTTCACCGGCCCGGTCACCTTAGCGGTCGCCGGCCTCCCCTCCGGCGCCACCGGGAGCTTCAGCCCGAACCCGGCAACCGGGAGCACCTCAACTCTGACCCTGACGGTCACCCGGAACACGGCGAGGGGGACTTACACCTTCACCGTGACCGGCACCGGCAGCACGCCGACGCTCACCCGCACCGCTACGGCGACGCTGGTGAAGAGCAAGTAAGGAAAGCTGTACTGGCAGGATGAGGCGGCGCCCCCGGGCGCCGCCTTTTTTCTTGGACGCCGCGGTTGTACGCTATCCCGACTGGGAGCCATGGCATGGCTCCCGCGAAAGAGGCGCTCTTCTATGTTCGATCGTATCGTTTCCGACCCACAGATCCTGAGTGGCAAACCGTGCGTCAAAGGCACACGGATCAGCGTCGAGTTCCTCCTCGAGCTAGCGGCCCAAGGCGCCAGCCGGGGAGAGATCCTCGGGACCTATCCCCACCTGAAGGCCGACGACATCGAGCAGGCCTTGCGCTACGCAGCTCGCTTTCTCGAGAACGAGGTCCTCATCACGGCAGAGATCAGGCATTGAGGCTCGATGATCTCGCGTGGCTCACCGACGAGAACATTCATCCGCAGGTGGTCGACGCGCTCCGCCAGCGCGGCGCGGACGTCCTGGACGTCAAGGAATCTGGTTGGATCGGGTCGACAGACCTCGAGATTCTCCGCCAGGCCCTGTCTGGGAATCGAGTCGTGCTCACGCACGACAGCGATTTCGGTAAGCTGGTGGTCACGACCGGCGAGCCCATGACCGGGATCGTTTATCTGAGGCCGGGCCATATCGAGGCGACCTTCACACTGGAAACTTTGGAGGTGCTCTTCACGGAGCTCGCCGAAGTGACTCCGCCCTTCATTGCCGTCGCGGAGAGGCTGGACCAGCGCGTTCGGATCCGTTACCGGGCTTTTTAATCCCTCAGCTACGCGTCCCGACAAAAACATCAGCCCGGCCGGAGGGTCCTCTAAGGCGGCCCCCCGCACCGGGCTTTCGATTGCGTTGCTACCCGGGCTTAACGCTTGACCAGCTCGGGCTGCCGCACCTCGGGCTTGACCGGCTCCGGCTTGGCCGCTTCCGGCTGGGCCGGCTGCGGCTTCGCCTGGGGCTGCTGCGCCTGCTGCGGCTGCGGCTGGGACTGCTGCGGCTTGGCCTCCGGCGGTTTGCCCGGCTGCTGCTGCTGCGGCTGCCCCTGCTTGGCCTCCGGCTTCACCTCTCCGACGAGGGCCTCCGGGGTCAGGTTCTGGTTCTTGGCCTCGGTCTTCACGGCCTCCTTGGCTTCGTTGGCGACGCTCTTCACCTTGTCGGTCAGGGTGTCGACGGTCAGGTTCTGCTCCTCGGCCGCGTGCTTGACCGCGTCGACCGCGGCGCCCGCCACGTGCTTGCCCTTGTCCAGCATCTCGCGGCCGGTCTCCTTGGCCGTGTCGAGGAGCTGATCGCGGGTCTCGCCCATGAATTCGTCCTCGACGTCCGTCGACGGAATCGAGAGGCCGGCCAGGAGGCCGACGGCCAGAGTGGCCGCGCCGACGACCAGGGGACGCTCCTCGAGGAGCTGCCAGAAGCCGAGCCGGGCCTTCCGCGTCCCCTCCTGAACCTTGTCCCCGAGCCCCGACGCCTGCTCCTTCACCCGGTCGGTCAAACCGGAGGCCTGCTCCTTGACCTGATCGGTCAGGTCGCCGAGCTTGTCCCCAGCCTGGCTGACGAAGCCGCTCACCTTGTCCTTGGCGTTCGAAGCGAGGTCCGCGGCGCTCCCCGCCGCGCTCTTGACCGCGTCCGTCGCCGCGCCGAGCTTGCTCTCACCCTCGTCCTGCCAGTCCTCGCGGAAGGCGTCGCGGGTGCCAGGATAGTCCGGGGTCCCGTAGCTCTGCCGGGAACGGCCGTAACGGTCGTAGCGGTCCTCCCGATACCCCCGGGAACGGCCGTAATCGCCGCTGTCGCCACCCGTCTTGCGCGAGCTGTCCAGGAGGAGCCAGCCGATGCCCAGCCCGATCACCGCCGCCGGCAGCGGATGCTGCTTGGCGATCTGCATGGCCTTGCTGGCGCCGGCCCCGGAGCCGCCCTTGAAGATCCCCCAGGCCTCCTGCAGGAGCTGACCGGGGGTGAGCTTGGATTCGATGGCATCGAAGGTCCGGTCCATGTTGGAACGGGTGCGATCGATGTCGGCCTGGATCTGCCGCGAGGACGGCTCGTCCTCATGGCCCAGATCCCCCGCCGTATGGGGATGGTTCACTGCATCTTCGATTTGAGCCATTCTTTATTCTCCTGCAAGCTTTGGGTGGTTCTCCTGGGTGTGACGCTCTCCTGCTTGAGGGTGGCTAGCGCCTTGTTGACGAGGCTGTATCCGATCGCTCCCAGGACGAGGCCGATGAGGAGCGGCGACAGCCAGGCCGCGACAGTGATGGGGACGACATGGGCAAGGATCTCGGTCAGCGCGTTGACGGCCGCGAAGAGGAGCGCCAACGCCCCCGCGAAGAGGACGGCGCCCCCTACGGCCACGGACCCGACGTTCGTACCGACCCGCGAGGCCTTCTCGCCCATCTCGGTCTTGGCGAGGTCGACCTCCTGCTTGAGCAGGGTGGTCGTCTCCGCCGTGAGATCCTTGAGGAGCTGGCCGAGCGACTTTTCCTCTTTCATCGTGGTTGCCATTACAGACCTCCTGTGGTCCTCGGATAACCTTCACTCCGATACGGACGACCCTGGGTGCCGGTATAGCCGCTGCCCGACCGCTCCATCGAGCCCCGCTCGGCGAAACCCCGCTCGGCGGCGCCCCGCTCATAGGAGCCGTAGCCGCGATCGGTCATCCTGCCGCCCTGCCAGGACTCCTGCTCGCGATCGGCCGAGCTCTTGAGGAAACGGGCCAGGAGCACGCCCGCGATCAGGGTGCCGCCGAGGAAGAGGTCCGGGTGCCGGCGGGCGAAGCCCTCGGTGTCCCGCACGAACGACTGGAGGTCCTTCTCGCGCAGGTAGCGCGAAGCGCGGTCCACCTGGTCCGCGGCGCGGTGCGCGTAGCG
>JAXDLD010000724.1:0-3103 GCA_034666805.1 Acidobacteriota bacterium | reverse complement strand
GCAGGCGCCCCGGCCAGCCGCTCGCGCCAGTGCGCCAGCTCGCCGGCGAGCACCTCGCCCGCCAGCCACTGCCGCTGCCAGAGGGCGAAGTCGGCATACTGCACCGCGAGCTCGGGCAACGGCGAGGAGCGCCCGGCGGCAAAGGCGGTATAGAGCGCCGTGACCTCGCGGGTCAGCACGCCCGTCGACCAGCCGTCGGAAACGATGTGGTGGAGGTCGAGGAGCAGCGCATGCTCGGTGCCCGCGAGCCGCAGGAGGGCGGCACGGATCAGGGGACCCCGCGCCAGGTCGAAGGGGAGCGCTGCGGTGGACGACGCCAGGCGCGCGGCTTCCGCTTCCCGCACCTCCCCCGCCAACTCGGCGAGGTCGATGACCGGTAACGCGAGACCCCGAGGGGGGCCGATGGTCTGCACCGGGGAACCGGCGACAACCGGGAAAGTCGTCCGCAGGACCTCGTGCCGGCGCACCACTTCGCCGAGCACCGCCGCGAGGACGGCCGGCTCCAGGGCGCCCGAGAGGCGCACATGGAAGGGCATGTTGTAGGTCGTCGAGCCGGTGACGAGCTGGTTGAGGAACCACAGCCTCTCCTGGGCGAAGGAGAGCGGGATCGCGCGGGGTCGAGCCGCGGGCAGGAGTGGCGGCACAGGGAACGCTGCCGGCAACTCGCGAGCGATCGCCTCGGCAAGGCCGGCGATCGTCGGGAGCTCGAAGGCGCGGCGCAGGGGGAGATCCACTCCGAACGCCTGGCGGATGCGCGACACCACCTGGACGGCGAGGAGCGAGTGTCCTCCGAGGGCGAAGAAGTCGTCCTCCGCCCCCACCCGATCGAGCTTCAGCACCTCGCCCCAGATCCCCGCCAGCAGCTCCTCGGTCGGGGTGCGCGGCGCCCGGAAGGCGCCCGCGTCCGGCTCGATCTCCAGACGCGCCGAGGCGAGCGCCCGGCGGTCGACCTTGCCGTGGGCGCTCCGCGGTAGGGCATCGAGAAACGCGAACGCCGCCGGCACCATGTATTCCGGCAGCCGCTCCCCTAGGAAGCGGCGCAGCTCGGCGGGTGGCACCGGCGCACCCCGCGGCACCACATAACCCACCAGACGGCGGGCACCACCGGTCTCCGCCGGCGCCGCGACGATCGCCTCGCGCACATCCGGATGCTGGCAGAGCTCGGCCTCGATCTCCCCCAGCTCGATACGGAAGCCGCGCACCTTGACCTGGTCGTCGATCCTCCCGAGGAATTCGACCTTGCCGTCGGCGAGAAAACGGGCCAGGTCGCCGGTGCGGTAGAGCCGCAGCCCCGGGTGAGGGTCAAACGGATCGGGGACGAAGCGCTCGGCCGTCAGCTCCGGGCGCCCGTGATAGCCCCGAGCCACACCGGCGCCGCCGATGTAGAGCTCGCCCGAGATCCCCGGCGGCACCGCCTGGCCGGCGTGGTCCAGCAGGTAGGCGCGCGAATTGGCGAGCGGGCGCCCGAGCGGCGTCGTCTGGGACGGCCCACTGCCCAACCCCGGTTCGATCCGGCAGGCCAGCATGCCGACCGTCGCCTCCGTCGGACCGTAGTGGTTGAACACCCGGCAGGTCGCGGTGCCCCGCGCCAAGTCGAGCGCCCACTCGGTGCGGGAGGCCTCGCCGCCGAAAATCAACCAGCCGCGCGGCAGCAGATCCGCCGTCGGCGAGGCCGCCTGGAGCGCGGCGAGATGCGAGGGGGCGATCTTCAATCCGTCGACCTCGTGCCGGCGCAGATAGGCGGCGAGCGCGCCGGGCGCCAACGCTCGCTCCTGAGAGATCAGGTGAAGCGTGCCACCGCCCAGAAGGGGCGGAAAAATAGCCGTCTTCGAGGAGTCGACGGTGAGCGGCTGCACGAGGGCGAAGCTGGCGGCGGGAGCCAGCTCCGTCCGGGCGCTGACCCCCTGGACGTAGTGGACGACCTGACGGTGCTCAACCACCACACCCTTGGGCAGTCCCGTCGAGCCCGAGGTGAAGATCACGTAGGCCGCATTCGCCGGCGTCGCCCAATCCTCCGGAGCGGAATCTCCCTCAAGGTCTCCCAGATCCTCGAGAACGAGCCGGTGCCCAGGACGCTCCGGGCGCTGAGGAAAGCGCTCGGCGAGATGCGCCTGGACGAGGAGGACCGGCTCCGCCGTATCCGCCTGGATGTCCGCCAGCAACAGGGCCAACCTTTCGCGCGGGTGCGATGGATCGAGCGGCACGTAAGCGCCCCCGGCCCGCAGGATGGCCAGGAGTCCCACGACCATGGCGAGCGAGCGTTCCGCGCCGAGCCCGACCCGGGACTCGGGCCCCACCCCCAGGGCGCGCAGGCGGCGGGCGAGGCGCCCGGAGCGGCGAGCGAGCTCGCCGAAGGTCAACCGCTCTTCCTCGCCGACCACGGCGACGGCATCGGGGGACCGCCGGGCCTGGCGGACGAACAGCTCGTGGATAGAGGCATCCCGGTCGGGGAAGACCTGCTCCGTGTCGCTCCACTCGACCACCAGCTGATGCTGCTCGGCGGCGCTCAAGAGGGGGAGCGTCGTGATCCCCGGCGCCGGTAGGGCCGGCACCGCCGCCACCACCAGCCGCTCGAGCTGCGCCAGGAGCCGCTTTATGGTCACCGGCTCGAAAAGGTCCCGGCTGTAACGCAAGCTGCCGTAAAGGTCGTCAGCCCTCGGCGCCAAGGTGAGGGTCAGGTCGAACTTGCCCCGCCCAGCGTCGACCTCGACCGGCTCGAGTTCGAGGCCCGGCAGGGTGAGCCGTACCAGCGGGGCGTTGTTGAGGTTGAGCATCACCTGGAAAAGCGGCGCGTGGGCGAGCGACCGCTCGGGCGCCAGCTCTTCGACGAGCCGTTCGAAGGGCAGATCCTGGTGGGCGTAGGCGCCCAGGGTCGCCGCTCGGACCCGCTCGAGGAGCTCGCCGAAGCTCGGGTCACCGCTCGTATCGACCCGCAGGACCAGGGTGTTGACGAAGAACCCGATCAGCCCCTCGACCTCCCGGTGGTTGCGACCGGCGATCGGCACCCCGATGGACAGGTCCGCGCGGCCGGTGAGCCGCGAGAGGAGCGCCGCGAACGCCGCCAAGGCGGCCATGAAGAGGGTGGCACGCTGCCGAACGGCCC
>JAXDLD010000723.1:0-3097 GCA_034666805.1 Acidobacteriota bacterium | reverse complement strand
CTGAGGCGCCCGGATCGGGGTCCTGGGCCACCACGGTCCCCGTCTCGTGTCCGGGGATGAAGGCGGAGAGGGTCTTGCCGACGATCAGGCCGCTCCCGGAGAGGGTCACCTGGGCGGCGGGGAAGGCCTGGGCCGCGAGATCCGGCACCTCGATCCGCCGCGGCCCCTGGGAGAGGACGAGCTGGACCCCGCTCCCCCGCTTGACCAGGGTGCGGGCGTCGGGGATCTCGCGCAGCACGCGCCCGGCCGGCACCTTGTCGTCGTAATGCCCCTTGCTGGTGACGCCGCGCACGGCGAGGCCGTTGCCCACGAGCACGTTCGCCGCCTCGGCGCGGGTCATCCCCACGACCGAGGGCACCGGCGTGACGCCGCTCCGGACGAAGAAGCTGAACGAGAGATAGGCCGCGAGCGTGAAGGCGAGGAGGACGAGCGCGGCATAGGCGAGCAGGCCGAGTGCCCGCAGGAGCTTGCGTCCCATAGGGGCGCAGTCTAGCAGAGGCGGCGCCTGCCACGGGTTCGCGGCGGCGCCGGCTTGATCCGCCTTTTACAACTCTGGACTTCGTACACCTTTATACCATCTCGATGTGTAGTGAAACGGCTCGAAATTCAATTCGAGTCCCTGGAATTAAATTTCGAGTGACTTCGATACACCTTTGTTCCGCTTCAAGGTGTATGGAAGGCTCTCTGGGGAGGGCGAATCCGGCTCTGGCCTGCGCCCGAGTCCCCTCTATACACCTTGAGGTGACGTCAAGGTGGAGATAGAGGGCTCCTATTCGATCCCGAGCTGGAAGAATTGAAATTCGAGCCGTTTCGCTACACCTCAGAAGCTCGCAACTGTGTTTGCACGCCGCTTCCGCTCGGACTGCAGCCCCTCGGCGAGCGTCCGAGGCGAAGATGGCACACCTTTATGCTAGAGTCCGGTGTATGCGAACGAATATCCACTTGGACGATGCGCTGATCGCCCGCGCCCTGGCGGTTACGGGGATGCGGACGAAGCGAGCGGTCGTCGAGGAGGCGCTGCGGACTCTCCTTCGCCTCCACGGCCAGCGCGAGGTGCGGGACCTGCGCGGCAAGCTCCGTTGGGAGAGCGAGGGCGATGCAGATTCTCGTTGACACCTCGGTCTGGGTCGACTACTTCGGCGGGGTCCTCTCGCGGGAGACGGACCACCTCCATGGCCTCCTCGGGCAGGGTTTCCTGTTGACGGGGGACCTGATCGTGGCCGAGGTCCTGGCGGGGTACTGGGAGCCCGAGGCCTTCGCGGCGGCCCGGGACGCCCTCGACCGGTTCCTCTTCTGCAAGCTGGGAGGCTGGGAGATCGCCGTCTCGGCCGCCGAGCACGCGCACCGCCTCCGCGCCGAGCACCAGGTCGCGGTCGCGAACCCCGTCGACCGGCTGATCGCCGCCTACTGCCTGCGCTGGGACCTGGCCCTCCTCCACTCCGATCCGGCCTTCGAGCCCTACGCGGAGCACCTGGGGTTGAAGACGGCGCTGCCGCGGCGGGTGGGGTAGCCTGGCCGCTCACGGAGGAGACCATGAGAGTACGACCGTACGCCATCCTCGTGTTCGTCATTCTAGCCGCGCCGGCGAGTTGGGCGCAGGCAGGCCCACCGGCCCTGCCGGACATCAACAGCCTCGCCTGCGGCGATGGGACGACGGCCGACGAGAAGGCCGACCTCACGATCGACGCCTCGGCGAGCAAGGGCCCGGACAATCGCTGTTTCGACAGCCGCTCGATCCTTCGGGTCAAGCTCATCCACAAGAATCCGTTCTACTTCAAGTACGCCCTCCAGGAAGACGACAAGGTTATCGCCGAGACCTCGATCGCCGACTTCTTCAAGGCCTTAACAGGTTCCGAGTTCATCAAGCTGCCGGATGCCGGAGCCGAAGCGAAGCAGGGGCAGAAAACCTGTGGCAAATCTTGCCAAGCCTGCCGCGCGCACCTGCACGCAACTAAAAACCTCCAACGATAAACACAACTTAATCGATGAGGATCGGCTGGATCTCGGCGTAGAGGGAGGCGGTGCTCTTCTGCTCTTGCTCTTTCAGCTCGAGATCCGCGAGCCGAATTGCGCCGAGTACGAAGTGCTCCTGGCCGACATCGGCGACGACCACCAGGTACTCTCCGCGTACCAGAGACTCAGCGACCCCGGACAACATCGTCGCCGTCGACGAGAACTCGGAGTCGCATGTCACGCCCATGCTCGTTCTGCACGGCCGCATCGCTGACCTGAGGTGGTGGGGGTGCCACATTTGTGGCGCCTGTTCGAGGGCGGCGCCACAGCCAACAGCGGCTGCGACCGGCCCCGGCGCGGTATCTGAGTCTCGGCCGGCGTCACCGCCAACAACAGCAGCAAGGGGACGGAGCAGAACTTCCCCTCCGGCACCCCCTCGGGACTCCAGCACGACAATCCCTTCCCCCTGGGCGCCCGCCAGTTCGCGGCGCCACGTCGCGCCATGTCCAAGGCACCCTGCTCCGGCCAGCCGAGGCCCAAGGCCAAGCTGGCCAAGCGCTGAGGGTGCCAGCAGCGCGGTGGCCCGACCGGGCCGCCGCGCTGCCACTTGGAACCCATGGGCGCGAACTGGATCTCGTATACGATCCTGACATGACCCCCGCCCCCGTCAAGCCCACCGTCCCCTTCTCAGCCCTGGAGGCTCTCGACATCCGGGTCGGCACGATCGAGCGGGTCGAGGAGGTGCCGAAGTCCAACAAGCTCCTGCGGCTCGTGGTGAATTTCGGCGACCACCGGCGGACGATCCTCTCCGGGATCAAGCAGGAGCGCCCCGATCCTCAGGCGATCGTCGGCCGGCAGGCCCTCTTCGTCGTCAACCTGGAGCCGCGGAAGATGGCGGGCGAGGTCTCGGAGGGCATGCTCTTCGACCTCGGCTTCGCGGACGGCGTCACGCCCGCCCTCGCAATCCCGGAGCGGCCGGTGCCGGATGGGACGCGGGCGGGGTAGGGTAGAGCAGAATCACCGCTGCTGAATCGCCTTTGTAGACAGGCGTCGAGCAGGCCCCTAGACCATCAACTTCTCCGGCGTGATCGGCAGGTCCCGCACCCTTTTCCCCGTGGCATGGTAGACCGCGTTGGCGATCGCC
>JAXDLD010000722.1:0-2729 GCA_034666805.1 Acidobacteriota bacterium | reverse complement strand
ACCCCGCTCGCCTACCGCGGGGTCTACCTCGGCTATGTGGCGGTCCTCGACAAGGAGGTGCGGGGGGACTCCGACTCCTCCTTCACTGTCGACGACCGCCGTTTCCTCGACTCGGTCGCCGTCCTGGCCGGCGTGGCCTTGGACAGTGCCCGGCAGGTCGAGCGGCTGGAGACCCAGCGCGAGCGGCTGGCGGAGGAGAACAAGGCTTTGAAAGGCCGGCTGGCGGACGAGATCGCCGGCCAGCGGATCGTCGCCACCGCTCCGGCCATGCGCCAGGTGCTCGACATGGTCGAGCGGGTGGCGCCGCGGAGCGTCAACGTCCTCGTCCGCGGCGAGAGCGGCACCGGCAAGGAGCTGGTGGCGAAGCTCCTCCACCTGCTCTCCCGGCGCGAGGGGTCGCTCATCGCCTTGAACATCGCCGCCCTCCCCGAGTCGCTCCTCGAAAGCGAGCTCTTCGGCATCGAGGGCGGGGTGGCTACGGGTGTCCAGGCGCGGCCGGGCAAGTTCGAGCTCGCCGACGGCGGCACCCTCTTCCTGGACGAGATCGGCGACATGGAAACCTCTCTCCAGGTGCGGCTCCTGCGGGTCCTCCAGGAGCGCGAGGTGGTCCGGCTGGGCGGCCGCCAGCCGATCCCGGTCGACGTCCGGCTCGTCGCGGCGACCCACCAGGACCTGGAGAAGCTGGTGGCGGAAGGGCGCTTCCGGGAGGACCTCTACTATCGGTTGAAGGGGGTGGAGGTGCTGCTGCCGCCGCTCCGTGACCGCCGCCAGGACATCCCCCACCTGGTGCGCGCCTTCGTCGAGGACTTCAGCCGGCGCGAGGGCATCCCCGCCCCCGCCTTCCGCTCCGACGCCCTGGCCCTCCTCATGACCCACGACTTCCCCGGCAACGTCCGCGAGCTGCAGAACCTGGTCGAGGGCGCCGCCTCGCTCGCCGAAGGGGAGGTCGACGCCGGCCTCATCCGCTCGCTCATGGGCGCCGCCGCCCCGTCCTCCCCGGAGCCCCTAGACCTGGACGCCATGGAGCGGCGGCACATCTCCCGGGTCTTGAAGCTCACCAACAACAACAAGAGCGAAGCGGCGAAGATCCTCGGCATCGACCGGAAGACTTTGCAGCGCAAGGGCTTCTGATTTGATCTGAAGCTGGAACCGAAGTAGCGCCTTGTCGTAACATCTCTCGCGAGAGGTGTCGCGATGAGGCGCACGCCCATCGACTCCACGAGTCTCAAGAGCGTCGGCTACGAGCCTTCCACCCGCACCCTGGAGGTCGAGTTCCAGGGCGGCCGAGTCTACCGCTACTTCGACGTTCCCCCCCGCCGCTACCGCGCCCTCCTGGACGCGGAGTCGGCGGGGAGGTTCTTGAACACCGAGATCAAGGGCGTCTACTCCTACGTCCCCGTAAGGCGAGCGAAGCGCTAGGGATCGCCGCGCTTACGCGACCCGCACCGGCGCCAGCCAGTGGTAGGGGATGATGCTCGCGACCCGGAAGGCGCATTCGAGGCGGGCGGACTCGAAGAAGTCGGTGGCGAAGCCGGCGAGCGGCAGGGGCTCGAGCGGCCAGTCCGGGCGCTCGATGCGGGTCTGCCAGACGCCGCCCTCGGGGTCGACCGCGTAGGAGCGGTCGATCGCGCCGACGACGGCGCGCGCCTCCGCCCAGCCGCCGAAGAGGCCCGGCGAGGGAGCCTCGGCGCCGATCACGGCCTTCCGGTACGAGAGCCGCCGGCCGCCCTCCCGCACGGCAAGACCTCGGGGGTCGACCTCCAGCTCGGCCGGGGTGAGCCGGTAGTGGGTGAGGAGGTTGCCGGCGTGGGCGAGGAGCGGCCGGTCGGTGAAGGAGCGGACGAAGAAGACTCCTCGTCCCGGGGCCTCGCGGTCGAGCGCACTGTCATCCACGAGCAGGCGGAAGGCGACGTGCCGGTAGGAGAAGGCGAAGAGCCCGGGGAGGAAGGCCGGGCGCATGCGGCGGAGACGAACGTGGACGAGCGACACCAGGGCCCGGCCGGCGATGAGGCGCGGTGTCAGGGGGGCCGGGAGCTCCCGCGCCGCCTCTTCGGGGTCGAGGCTCCACTGCACCAGCTCCACGTCGTGGAGCTCGCCGTGGTAAGTGATGGGCAGGGTCCTCCAGGAGCTCATGGCGGGCGGCTCTCCGGGTCGAGCTCCGCCGGGGCCGCGGGGCGCACCTTCATCAGGGTAGGGTATGCCAAGTGCGCTATCCTTTTCTTTTCCGGCCGCGCGGAAGTCGCGCCTTGGCCGCCACGGAGGATTCATGAGGTACCGCCGCAAGGCCGTTTCGTCCCGGCTCGCCCCCGCCCTGCTCGCCGTGTTTGCCAGCACCGCACTCTTGATGACCCCCCGGTCCGGGGGGAGCGCGGAGCCCGCCAAGACCCCCGCCGGCACCAGCACCGCGGCGGCTTCGTCGTACGAGCAGGAGATCGCGGCCTGGCACCGGGAGCGGATCGCGGGCTTGAAGCGCGAGGACGGCTGGCTCTCCCTGGTGGGGCTCTTCTGGTTGGACGAGGGGGAGAACCGCTTCGGCAGCGGCGCCGGGAACAAGGTGATCTTCCCCGAGGGGAGCGCGCCGGCCGTGGCCGGCACCTTCGAGCGCCACGGCAAGGAGGTGCGCGTGCACGCCGCCCCGGGAGCGGCGCTCACCCACGACGGCCAGCCGGTCACCGACCTCGTCCTCACCTCCGGCGACCCTTCCGCCCGCCCGGTCCAGCTCGCGCTCG
>JAXDLD010000721.1:0-2936 GCA_034666805.1 Acidobacteriota bacterium | reverse complement strand
CGCTCCTCCATCGACTCGAGCAGCGCGGACTGCACTTTCGCCGGCGCGCGGTTGATCTCGTCGGCGAGCAGCAGCTGGGTGAAGATCGGCCCCTTGCGGGGGACGAACTCGCCGCTGCGCTGGTCGTAGATGAGGGTGCCGATCAAGTCGGCGGGAAGCAGGTCGGGGGTGAACTGGATGCGCTGGAAGCCGACCGAGAGGGTCTGCGCCAGGGTCTTGACCGCGAGGGTCTTGGCGAGCCCCGGCACGCCCTCGATCAGCACGTGGCCGCGAGCAAGGAGGCCGACCAGCAGGCGGTCGAGCAGGTAGTCCTGCCCGACGATGACCTTGCGCAGCTCGGCCTCGATGCGCTTCAACGCCAGCGTTTCGCGCTCGACGTCGCGGTTGAGAGTGAGGACGTCCGGTTCCATAGGCATTCCAAGGGAGTGCAACGCAGGTGCCATCCGAGAGTTAGGAGGAGAAGCCCCCGGCTCGCCCGCCGTCCCGCGCCAAATTGGCGTCTCGCCGGCTCTCCGGCCTGCGACGTTGGCGGGACTGCCAGGCGGCCGGTCCTGCCCTCTGCTACCCTGATCCACGTGGGCTCTCCCTTCTTCAAGAAGTCGCTCGGCCAGCATCATCTGGTCGACCCCGCCCTCTGCCGTCCGCTGGTCGAGTTCCTGCGGCCGGACGGCGAACGGGTGCTCGAGATCGGCCCTGGGGGCGGAGTGCTGACGACCGCGCTCTTAGCAGCCGGCGCCCGGGTGCTCGCCTGGGAGGTCGACCCCGACTGGGCGGCGGTCTTGAGAGCCCGCCTGCCCGATCCGCGCCTCGCGCTGGTGGTGGGCGACGCCCTGGAGATCCCCTGGGACCGCCTGCCGGCGCCGACTTTGGTCGCCGGCAACCTCCCGTACAACGTAGCAACCGCCATCATCGAGCGTCTCTTCCCTCACCAGGAGAGAGTGCCGCGAGCCGCCTTTTTAGTGCAGAAGGAAGTGGCCGACCGCCTGGTCGCCGGTCCGGGCGATGAAGCTTACGGGTCGCTCTCGGTGCTGACGGCCGCCTATGCGGAAGCGCGGCTGTTGGGGCGAGTCAAGCGCGGCAGCTTCCGGCCGCCGCCCAAGGTGGAGGGGGCCTTCGTGGGATTCACGCTGCACGCCCCGCCGCTCCCGGCCGACGAGATGCCGGGTTTCGTGAGGATGGTACGATTGGCGTTCAACCAGAGGAGAAAGACCTTGCGGAACGCACTGGGAGCGGATTGGGGGAGGGAGAAGGCGGAGGCGGTGCTCGGGGCGGCGGGGGTAGGGGCGCGGGTGCGGGCGGAGGAGGTGGGGCTTTCGGGGTTTCTGGAGATTTATGGGCAGCAGCAGGCGCTTGCGCCTATGGCGGAAGGCTCCTACCATGATTGATGTCATGGTCCGAACCACGGTATCGACGGAGGAACTGGGCCAGAGAGCCGAGGAGATCGTCGAGCGCGTCTCGCAAGGCGAGCTGGCGGTCGTCGAGAGCGAGGGCCGGGAGCGAGCCGTGCTGCTGGATTCGACCGACTACCGGCTGCTCCGTGCCCTTGCGGCCTGTGCGGCCGATTCCCCCGGCTGTCAGGCGGGCCATGAAGAGGTCTGCTCTGCGGACATCGAGATCCTTCGGGATTTCCTCGCGGGCACGATCAGTCTCGGCAAGGCTGCCGAGCTTCTGGGGCTCGCCCGGTTCGATCTGATGGAGCGCTTCCGGCGCTTGGATGTCCCTCTCGGCTTAGGGCCCTCCTCCCTCGAAGATGCGCTGGCGGAGATTGCCGTCGCGCGTAGCCTCCCCTGAATTCAGGACTGCCCCCATCATGCGTGAGCTGGCGGACACAACCGTCCTGAACAATTTTGCCCAAGTCCGTCGCCCAGATCTCTTGCAATTGGCCTTTTCTGACCTTGTAGCTCCGCAACGGGTAAAGGAAGAGCTTTTGTCGGGCGAGCGGTTGGGCGTCGTACCGGTTTGCGATTGGGGATGGCTCGAAATTATTCAGTTATCCGAGGAGGAGCATCGTCACGCGCAAGATCTTTGTCGGCATCTGGATCCCGGTGAAGCCGAGTGCCTTGCTGTTGCCAAGGCGCATGACTGGGCTGTCGTGACGGACGATCGTGCTGCTCGCATTTATGCCCGGCTGCTCGGCATCCAGGTCACCGGAACCCTGGGCGCCTTGGATAGGCTCGTCCAGAGGGAATCTGTTTCCATCCCGCAGGCGAACGCTCTGCTAAGCGAGATGATCGACCGCGGCTACAGGAGCCCTGTTCGTTCTCTACCTGGCGGTCCTTCATAGATCATCTGTAGTCCGCCGGCCCTCCCCGCCCCCCGCTGGCACGAGCCGTGCGTCTAATTTGCGCCGTGCCGGGACGATGGAGGTTCGGCACGACTCGAAGGTGCAGCGATGAGGATTCTGGAAACTCGAGTCTACGGCGGCCCCAATCTCTACGCTCTCTGGCCGGTGATCCGGCTGCATGTCGACTTGGAAGAGCTGGAGGAGTATCCCACCGTCCAGCTGCCCGGCTTCGCCCAAGGCCTCCTCGCCCTCATCCCCACCCTTGCCGAGCACACCTGCTCCTATGACGAGCCGGGCGGCTTTGTGCGGCGGATGACTGAGGACGAGGGGACCTGGATGGGGCACGTGCTGGAGCACGTGACGATCGAGCTGCAGGTCCTCGTGGGGACGCCGGTCTCCTTCGGCAAGACCCGCGGCGCCAACCTGCCGCGGGGGCACTACCACGTCGTCTACAGCTACCAGGAGGAGGCCGTGGGGCTGGCGGCCCTCGACCTCGCCCTGCGCACGATCCGCCACCTCCTGCCCCCGGAGCGCGCCGACTACGATCCCGCTCCCCTCGATTTTCCAGCGGAGCTCTGCGCCCTCCGCGCGCTCGTCGAGCGCTCCGCCCTGGGACCCTCGACCGCCGCCCTGGTGCGGGCGGCGGAGGAGC
>JAXDLD010000720.1:0-3860 GCA_034666805.1 Acidobacteriota bacterium | reverse complement strand
CGGGGCGCCGGCCCAGAGCGGCTGGAGCACGTTCCCGATCAACCCCATGTCATGGTAGAGGGGGAGCCACCCCAGGACCACCGAGGAGGGCGACTGCTCGAAGGCGAGGCCGATCCGCTCCTCGTTGTCGAGGAGGTTCCCATGGCTCACCCTCACCCCCTTCGGGATGGAGGTCGAGCCCGACGTGTACTGCAGGAAGGCGACGGACTCGGGGTCCGGCGAGAGCTCACGCCAGGACGCCGCGAGCTCGACGGGCGGCGGCGTCAACCCGCGGAGAGCCGCGCCGTCAGGCGTCCCGGCGATGGCGCCGGCGAGAGTCGCGAGCCCCCCCTCGGAGGTCAGCACCACCCGCGGCCTGGCATCCGCGAGAATCGCCTGGAGCCGCGGATCCGCCCTGCGGCGGCGGGGTGGCGGGGCAGGGACCGCGACCGCCCCGGCGTAGAGGCAACCGAGGAAGGCGGCGACGAAGTCGAGACCCGGCGGAAAGAGGAGACAGGCGCGCTCGCCCTGGACCCCCGCTTCGGCGAGCACCGCACCCCAGGCGCGGGCGCGGGCGTCGAGCTCCGCATAGGTGAGGCGTGCCGCCACCTCGCCATCGGCGAGGAACGCGTAGGCGAGATCCTCTCCCTGCGCCGCCGCCCTCTCCCGCAGGAGATCGACGAGGGAGCGCACAGGCCGTTGGCCGGGGCGACGAGTCGTGATGTCTAAGCCCATTCAGTTGTCCGTCTCTGTCTCAGGTGTTCGCACGGGAGGTTTGCGAGACAGAGGCGGTCGCCCGGCCGGCAGATGGACAGGCTTGGCAGGACTTGCTATGCTTCCAGCAACTTCTCAGGCTTGAAACAACTTCGCATCGAGAGAGACCGAGCCGCCGCTGCCGAGGAGAGCGCCATCGCCACCATCGCCTTCCTGATCGAGCACGAGGAGGGGCATCTCAATCCGACCTTCCGGCTGGCCCGCCGCCTCTCGGCACGAAGGCACCGGGTCGCCTATCTGGGGCTCGCCGACGGCGGCGATTTCGTCCGTGCTCAGGGGTTCGAATTCGTGCCGATCTTGACCGGGACCTTCCCCCGGGGTACCATCCGCACCCTGCGCGAAAGGGCGCGCACCGCGGGCGAGGCCGGAGAGTCGGACGCGGCGGCAGAGATCGGGGCGGCCGCGCGGCCCGGGCCGGACTCGGACTACGCGCGCTCCTGGCGCGGGCTCCTCGATGCCGGCGCCGAGCTCGACCGGACGGTCGCTGAGCTCGCCCCGGACCTCTTCATCCTCACCAGCTTCTACGTGCCGCACGCGCTCGTCCTGCGAGCCCGCTACCGGCTCCCGATCGTCCTCTTGACGACCCTCCTGCGCACCTCCCCGAAATCCGAATTCGCGATCGAGATGGGTCGCCTCCTGATGTTCTCGGGCGCGGCGAGAGAGCGGTTCACCGCGCTCCTGGCAGGCTCCGGGCCGGCGCCGAAGCGGGCGGCCGAGCTCGCGCCGCGCCTCCTCGCATGGGTGCTCCGGATGCGCGAGCTCATCCTCTGCCCCGCCGATCTCGAGCTGCCTGGTCAGAGCCACGAGCGCGAGCCCGAGGTCCACTACGTCGAGGCGACCGTCGACCTCGAGCGCCGGGCCGAGGCCCCCTTCCCCTGGGAGCGCCTCGACCCGAGGCGGCGCCTCCTCTATGTCTCCCTGGGGAGCCAGAGCCACCGGGCCGACCGCGAGCGCGCGGCGGGCTTTCTGCGCGCCGCGGCCGAGGCTTTCGCTGACCGGCCGTCCTGGCAGCTCGTCCTCTCGACCGGCGGCCTCCTCGATCCGGCGGAGATCCCGGCACCGAGCGGCGCCATCATCACCGGCTGGGCTCCCCAGCTCGACCTGCTCGACCGCGCCGCCGTGGCGGTGACGCACGGCGGCCTGGGGACCATCAAGGAGTGCATCGTCCGCGGCGTCCCCATGGTCGTCTTTCCCATCGACAACGACCAGCCGGACAACGCCCGCCGCGTCGCCCACCATGGCTTGGGGGTACGCGGCAACCTCGGAAGCTTCTCTCCCGCGTCGATCGCGGCTCTGGTGGAGAAGGCCGACCGCCCCGCCGTGCGGGAGAGCTTGGCGCGTATGCAGCAGCGCTTCCTCGCGATCGAGGACTCGGGGATCGGCGTCCGCCTGGTCGAGGAGCTGCTCGTCCCTGAAAAACCCTGCCAGCCTTCCCGCTAAGCTGGACCGCCCGCGCTATGCTATGCTGATCTTGCAAGCTCCTAGCTAATGAAGCTGATAACCTCGGCAAAATCCTCGAACGAGGTAGAGTTTCTCGGCAGGTGACCAGCTATGGGAAGCATGGAAATCGATCTTTCTCCCGGTCGCGGTCAGGGCCGGGAGCCGTCCCCATCACAAGCGTCCGCACGGCTGGCTCGCGAGCCTCGCCCCGAAAGCGATCTCCGGCCGATACCAGGCGTCCGTGACGGGGTTCTCGATGCGGTCGGTGGCACGCCTCTCGTCCGGCTGCGGCGCTTCCTCCCCGCGGCTCCGTTCCAGCTCTTCGCCAAGTTGGAGGCCTTGAATCCCGGCGGCAGCATCAAGGACCGTCCGGCACGGCTGATCCTGGAGCACGCGCTGCGCTCGGGCCGGATCGGCCCAGGCTCGGTGATCGTCGAGTCCAGCTCCGGCAACATGGGGATCGGCCTGGCGCAGGCCTGCCGCTATCACGGACTGCGCTTCATCTGCGTCGTGGATTCGAAGACGACGGCGGTGAACCTGCAAGTGCTGCGCGCCTACGGTGCGGAGATCGACGTCGTCACCGAGCCGGACCCCGAGACGGGGGAGTTGCTGCAGGCGCGGCTCAAGCGTGTGCAGGAGCTGATCGGCCAGATCGAGAGCTCTTTTTGGCCCAACCAGTACGAGAGTGCGAAGAACTCGGAGTCCCACTACAGCACGACGATGCACGAGATCGCCACTGCGCTCGGCGGGAAGGTCGACTTCCTGTTCGTGCCGACGAGCACCTGCGGCACGATCCGCGGCTGCGGCGAGTACGTCCGCGACCATGGGCTGGCGACGCGGGTGATCGCCGTCGACGCCTTCGGCAGTCTGATCTTCAGCAACATCAGGGCGAAGCGGATGGTGCCCGGGCTGGGCGCCGGCCTCCGCCCGCCGCTGTGCGAGCCCTCCCTGATCGGCGAGTGCGTGCACGTCACCGATCTCGACTGCGTTGTAGGCTGCCGGCGACTGATCGAGCGCGAGGCCATCTTCGCCGGCGGCTCCTCAGGCGGAGTGCTGACCGCCATAGAGTCCTACCAGGACCGGATCTCCGCCGGATCGGTCGTCGTGGCAATCCTGCCGGACCGCGGGGAGCGTTACCTGGAGACACTCTTCTCGGACACCTGGGTCCGCGAGCATTTCGGGGACATCGGGTCTCTCTGGTGAGCACGGGAGGAACGGGAGACCGGATTCATGAGGTGACGCTCTTCGACCTCGATCCGGACCGTACCCGCAGCTTCGCCGCCCGGGTGCGTTGGCCCTAACTCCTTGAACTGCCAGTGGTAAATTGGTCGGGACGCCGGGACTTGAACCCGGGACCCCCTGAACCCCATTCTGTTCCCACCCACCGCATCATAACGACTGATAGACGCAGAAGGTAGCAATTCCGCCACCTTGTGGCGGACTTGCGCTTCCCCTATCGATGCATAGGGTAGCGCAAGGCCGCCCAAGGTAGCGCGGAATAAGTACCCAATAAGTACCCAGCTCCATCTGGGCTGGGACCCTGTACTGGTTCCCCGTGAACAAGACGGCAGGTGGTAAGAGTAACGGAGACATAGGGTAGTTGTGGCTCAGGCGGCCTGGCCCCTCTGCGCGTCGCGTCGCTCGCGCCGGAGTTGCCTGGCCGTCTC
>JAXDLD010000719.1:0-7481 GCA_034666805.1 Acidobacteriota bacterium | reverse complement strand
GAACGATTCCAACCCCAGGGAGGGGACGATCAGGACGTCCATCTCCTGGAAGACGGCGCCCTTCGCCGCCTCGGGGAAGCTGCCGGCGAGCCGGACGGCGGGCGGGAGGCTACCGGCCGTCAGCTCGTCCCGATAGGCCGGGGAGATCGCGGGATCGCCATGAACGGCGAGGGTGGCGGCCCCGGGATCGATGCCGCGGAAGGCGGCGACCGCCACGTGCGCTCCCTTGTGCGGGAGGAGCGAGCCGAGGAAGCCGAAACGCAGGGGCCGCCCGGCCGGCAGGCGCGGCGGCAGGGCGTCCGCGCCGGCCACGAAGACGCCGTAGGGGAGAACGTGCACCGGGTCGCCGGGGCGCAGCAGCCCCAGCCGGCGGTAGTCCTCCTCGATCGCCCGCGAGCCCATGACGAAGGCGCTGGGCAGGCGCAGCGCGCGGCGGGCGAGGACACCGCGCAACGCATAGAGCGCGGGATTCCAGAGCCCGGCCGGCGGCAGTCCGGTCAGGGGGAGGCAGCGCGAGCACTTGGCGAGCCCGGGGCCCGAGCAGAGCCGGCGCTCGCGGTCCAAGAGATTGGCGCGGGCGCAGGCCGCCCACCAGTCCTGGATCTGGTAGACGATCGGCACCCCCGTCCGGGCGATCGCGGGGAGGAGGCCGAGAGCGTGCCCGGCGAGATGATGGACGTGGACGAGCCCCGGCCGGACCTCGGCCAGGAGCCGGCCGAGGTCGGCCGCCAGGGTGCGGTCGTAGAGGGCATTGCGCGACAGGGGATCGCGCTGGACGAAGTTGTTGACCGCCAGGCGCACCCGGACTCCGGAGTCGAGGAGCTCGACCGCGTCCCCCAGCGAGCGCTCGGGGTCGGCGATCCGGGCATAGACCGTCACCTCCCGCCGCTCCGCCTGAGCGCGGGCCAGCCAGGCGGCGTAGATCTCGGTGCCGGCCTGGCTCCAGGGCGGCCAGCCGTGCACCACATGCAGCACCCGTTCGGGGGCCCGCGACTCCCGCCGGGGAGGATCGAGGCCGGCGAGCACCCGCTCGCGGAGCGGCTGGATGGGATCGGCGCGGAGGAAGGCGGCGACCGTCGCCATGTACTCGGGGTGAAGCCGGCGCATGGCGCGGTGGGCCGCCGCCACCCGCCCCTCCCGCGAGGTGCCGAAGCTCCGCTGTCCCTCGTGGTAGATGAAGGTTGCGTCGTCGAGGACATGGGCGAAGCCGGCCTTGAGCGCCCGCATGCAGAATTCGCTCTCCTCGCCATAGCCGAGCCCGAAGCTCGCCCGGTCGAAGAGCCCCAGCCGGTCGAGCGCCTTCCTCTTTATATAGAGGCAAACCCCGACCCCGGTCGGCAGGCGCGGGTAGGCGCGCCGCGACCGCTCCTCCACCCTCTGGGCGAAGCGATCGGCGTCCCAGCCGGCGGGGAGGGCGTTGGTCTCCAGGAAGCGGGGGAGAGAGCCGATCGTGGCGCTGTTCGAGAACGGGGTGACGGTGGCGACCTCGGGCGCCGAGTAGGCCGCGGCCTGGAGCTTGCCCAGCCAGCCGGCGGTCACCGCGGTGTCGCTGTTGAGGAGAATGACGTCGCGGTCGGAAGCCGCCATGCCGAGATTGACGGCGCCGACGAACCCCTGCCGCTCAGGAGTTCGCAAGAGGAGGACGCCCGCCGGGTTCTCCGCCACCGCGCGAGCGAGGAGCGCCTCGGTCTCCGGCGGCTGCGGCCCGTCGGCCACGAGGACCAGGCGGTCGCGGGAGATATCGGTATGGGCGAGGAGGCTCGCCAGGCAGCGGGCGAAGGCGGCCGGCGCCCCGTAGACCGGGACGACGACGTCGACCGCTCCGGGAACGCGGTCGGGCGGGACCCGGGAGGGGTCGCCCGTCAGGCTCAAGGAGCGCTGCCTCATTGGGGCGGCACGGTATCACGCAGGGCGCGCTCAAAGACGATCCCTGGCATCCTGAGAGCCAGCCGAGCTGGCGGTTGCGCTATCCGAACGCTCTGTCTCCGCGACGTAGCGCTGCGCTCCTAAAGCCTTCGTAACCATCCCCGCGGCTTCGTGACCGTCGCGACGGCTTCGTCACCGTCGGTAAGGCGTTCGTCACCGTCCCCAAGCCTTCGTCACCGTCGGTAAGCCCTCGTTACCCTCGGTAAGGCTTCGTCACGATCGGTAAGCCTTCGTCACCATCGGTACGGCTTCGTCACCATCGGTACGGCTTCGTTACCGTCCGTAAGGCTTCGTTGCCCTTCGTAGAGCCTTGCTGACCAGGCTGTTCGGCAGAACAAAGGGCGGCCTCGCGGCCGCCCTCGATCCTTCGGATTCCTGGGTACCGTTCTACTGGGTCAGGCTGCCGTTATTGTTGCCGATGCCGTTCAACTGGAGGCTCGTCGCGTGGCTGCTCCCGCCGCTCGTCCGGCAGAGGGCGGAGAGGACGACCTGCGAGCTGTCCTTGGCGGTGATCTGGATGTCGCCGCAGCTCTTCTGGAAGGTGCTGGCGCCGGTGCCCTGGACGAGCGTGCCGTTCTGGTTGCCGATGCCCTGGAGGATCAGGGTCGACGGGTTGCTCGAGCCGTCCGCCCGCAGGCAGACCGCCTGCAACGCCGCCTGGTTGTTCACATAGGCGAAGGTGATGCCCGAGCAAGTGTTCTGGAAGGAGCTGGCGGCGAAAGCAGTGGAGGCGACGACGGCCAGCAGGAAGGCGGCGCAAAGGATTCTCTTCGACATGGTTCTCTCCCTTTCCTAAGAATGGGTGCCGTGAGAGCACCCGAAGTTGTCCCGGCGGGGATCTGGACGATCCCCCTCTCACCCTCACCTTCGAGGGGTCGATCCGCAGCGCGAAAACCGGGTCACTTTCCCTCCTACTCAAACCCCGTGCCAGGTCGGAACGGAACTAGGAGAAAGGCGTCTAAGTGAAAGGGACAGAGAGAGATGGAGCGTCTGGACCGGCAGAGGCCGGGCGCCGGACGCACCGGCGCGCCCGAACGGCCCCGCGATGTCGGACTATGTCGGACAGATCGGTGATGTCGGCCGACACTGCGCGACACCGGGCCTGGCCCGGCTCTTGCTGTAATCTCGGCCGCCATGACAAACGACACGAAATCGACCATCTGCGTGACCGGGGGAGCGGGCTTCATCGGCTCCCATGTGACCGAAGCCTTCCTCGCCGCGGGCCACCGCGTGCTGGTGATCGACGACCTCTCGGGAGGCCGGCGCGAGAACGTTCCCAAGGAGGCCGAGCTGCACGTCCTCGACATCCGCTCGCCCGAGGCGGCGAAGCTGGTGGAGTCGGGGGGGATCGGCGTCATCGCCCACTTCGCGGCCCAGATGGACGTCCGCCGCTCGGTGGCCGACCCGATGTTCGACGCCAGCGTCAACATCGTCGGCACCCTGAACCTCCTGGAGGCAGCGCGCAAGGGCGGCGTGCGCCAGGTGCTCTTCGCCTCGACCGGCGGCGCCATCTACGGCGAGCAGGACTTCTTCCCGGCGACCGAGGACCACCCGGCACGGCCGATCTCGCCCTACGGCGTGGCCAAGCTCTCGGTCGAGCGCTACCTCTTCTTCTACCACGTGGCCTATGGGCTGGATGCCACCTGCCTGCGCTACGCCAACGTCTACGGCGAGCGGCAGAACCCGCACGGCGAGGCCGGGGTGGTGGCGATCTTTTTGGACCGCCTGCTCGCCGGCCAGACCCCGACGATCAACGGCCCCGGCCTCCAGACCCGCGACTACGTCCACGTTTCGGACGTCGTCCGCGCCAACGTCGCCGCCCTCGGCCGCCCCGGTTTCCATATCTACAACGTGGGGACCGGGATCGAGACCGACGTGAACGAGCTCTACGACGAGATCGCCCGCTCGGTGGGGAGCGACGCCAAGGCCGCGCACGGCCCCGCCAAGCCCGGCGAGCAGCAGCGCTCGGTCATCGACGCCGCCCTCGGCCGCCGCGAGCTGGGCCTTCCCGTGCCGATCCCCCTCGCCCAGGGCCTGGAGCGGACGGCGGCCTGGTTCAAGGAGCGGGCCGGGGTGACGGCCGGGCGCGCGTAGCGCCCGGATGCTTGGGCAGGTGGGCCGTGCCGGGCGTAGAGAGCCGCGGCTACTTGAGGAAGTAGCCGCCGGGCCGCCACTTCCCCTCTTCGAGCGCCATCGTGACCGTCTCGACCGATGGTCCGCGGTTCTCGTAGGTCGTGTCGAACTGGAGGATCACGTACTCGCCGTCCGGCACTCCGGGGATGGAGGTGGTGTAGTCCACCGCCTTGAGCGCCCGGGACTTCACCTTGCCGAGCGGCTTGCGCACCTGGTCGAGGGTGCTCGCCCACGCCTCCCGCTTCACCTCCTTGCGGGAGGCGGAGGCCGACGTATCCCAGCTCTCCCCATAGGCGCCGCGGTCGATCGTCGCGAGCCAGGCCTCCGCCGCCTTCCGGGCCGCGACCTTGGCGGCCGACACCTGCTCCTCCTCGGCCGCCGGGACCGCGCTGTAGCCGAGGACCCGCCAGGTGCCGTCCTCCAGGGTGGCCACCAGCTGTTCGACCGATGGGACCTGCTTGTCGAAGACGGTGTCGAAGCGCAGGGCGACATACTCTCCGTTGGGGGCTCCCGGAAGAGAGGTGGCGTACTCCGCCGACTTCAAGGCCCGCGACTTCGCCGGCCCGAGCGGCCGGCGCCCCTGCTCTAAGGTGGACACCCATTTCTCCCGCGGACCCCCCTTCTTGAAGAGCGCGGCCGCGGTGTCCCAGCTCTCCCCGTAGGCGCCCCTGTCGACCCCGGCGAGCCAGGCCTCGACCGCCTTCTGTGCCGCGACCTTGGCGGCCGCCGCCCGGTCCTCCGCGGCATGACCTTGTACGGCGAGGAGCAGGAATACGATGGCCAAGAACCCGGTCCCTTTTCTCTGTATCACGGCTCTGTCCTCCAGGGCGGACTATATGCAATCCCGGTCAGGGCAGGGAGCGGCAAGGCTCGTTCCCCTTGCCGGCCCACGCCGCAACCCATAGTATGAGAGGGTCCCATGGACATGGAGAAAGATTCGGAGGCCTTCCTGCGCGCCTTCCACGCCCGTCATCCGGGCGCCACGGCGCGGACCATGCGTGCCGGGCGCACGCCGGAGGGCCTCTCCTCGTATGAGATCCTGGCCCAGGTGGTGCCGCCCTCTCCCGGGCCGGTCACCGTCGTCGACCTGGCCTGCGGTGACGGCTACCTGCTGGAGATCCTCGCCGACCGCTGCCCCCCGGGCGTGCGGCTCGTCGGCATCGACATGAGCGAGGAGGAGCTCGCCGCCGCCCGCCTCCGCCTCGGTCCCGGCCGGGCGGAGCTGCTCCTCGAACGGGCGCAGCGGCTGCCGCTCCCCAGCCAGTCGGTCGACTACCTCCTCTGTCACATGGCGCTGATGCTGATGGACCCGGTCGACGAGGTCGTGCGCGAGATCGACCGGGTCCTGAAGCCCGGAGGGGTGTTCTGCGCCGTCGTGAGCGCCGGCGATCCCACGGCCGGCGCCTATGCCCACTTCGTCGACGTTCTGAGGGAGGCGCTCGCCGCCCGGCCGCTGCCGCCGCTCACCCTGGGCGACCCGCGGACCCAGTCGGCCGAGGGGCTGCGCGATCTCTTCGGCCCGGCGGCCGGCCTCGCCGGAGCGGTCGAGGTGGACGAAGTCGTCCTTCATCTCGACGGGCCACCCGAGCAGGTGCGGCAGTTCCTCACCGCGACCTACTGGTCGTCGCTCCTCTCGGAGGAGGAGTGGTACGAGGTCGACCGCGAGGTCTCGGCCCGCCTCGCCGCCCTCTCCCGTGACGACGGCACGGTGCCCTGCCCCCTGGCGCTCCGCCGGCTCTCCTACGCGAGCCGGGGCGGCTGTACCACCTAGCGCACCCCCCATTCCCAGAGCCCGAAGGCGGTCTTCCGGTCGACCGGATGGCCCGCCTGCTTCAAGGTGAGGACGATCTGGCCCCGGTGGTGGGACTCGTGGGAGATGAGATAGCCCAGGAAGGCCACGGCGTGCGGCTTGAAGCCCTTGATCCGGCCGTTGCCCGCCAGGCTCTTCTTGAGCAGGATCTCGATGGCGTTGGCCGACGCGGTCAAGGCGGCCGCTAAGTGCCTCTTGTCGGCCGCCTGGCCCTTTTCGATCTTCCCGAGCCCCTCCATCAGCTCCGGCGCCGCCGAGCCCAGCCAGAGGAGGCGCACGTTGTGGACGTGGGCGATCTGCTCGGCCACCGTCCGCCCCTTGGAGGCCGAGACGCAAACCAGGGCCTCCTCCGGGATGGCTTCCAGGAGGTAGCGGTGGATGCGGTCGTGGATCCGCCAGGTCTCCAAGAGCTGCTCTTCCATGTTCTGGGCCTCCCCTACATCGAAGCGTCGTCGACGATCTCCCAGGTCTCCCCGCGATGGCGGAGGACGAGGAGGGTGAGACCCTCGGCGGTCTTCTTGTCTGGCTGGCCGGGGTAGGCGAGCTTCCAGCGCGCGGCGACCGAGGCGCCGGGGACCTGGCAGGGCCGGCCGGCGCCCGCCGGGAAGGGGCGCGCCTCGACGACCTCCAGGCTCAGGGTGCCCATGGCCTTCCGGTCGGGGTAGCGCTTGCGGTAGCGCGCGAGCACCTGCTCGCGGCCGCGGGTGAGGCCGGTGGGAGAGAGGAAGGCGGCGTCCTCGGCATAGACCGCGGTAAAGGCTACGAGGTCGCCGCGGTTCCAGGCCGCCGACTGGGTGGCGAGAAGGGCGCGGACGGCGGCCTCCGCCTCCCGGGCGCAACGGGCGGTGCCGGGGTTTCCAGCCGGCTCCGCCGCGCCGGCCCCGGAGAGAGCGGGGCCGGCGAGGAGCGCGAGAGCCAGGGTCGCCGTGGCGAGAGCGGCGAGGGTCGGGGTTCGTCTCATGGGAGAGACATGCTACTAGAGAACCCGAGCGCTGGAGAGAGTCCGACCCGTGCCAAAAGTGTAGCCAATTGTGCTCAATTGACGCTCAGGCTCTCGTTGTTTACACTGCGAACAGGTTAAATCAGCACAACCTGCGTGCAGGATCGGTTGGGCGCAGCTTCACTCACGTCACGTCGAGGAGATGGGAAAGGAGTGTCTGCCATGGCGTTTATCTCGAAGATCAATCGGGGGAGGCAGCGGGAGGCGGCGATCGCGGCCAAGAACCGCCGCGAGCTCATCACGGCGGGGTTCACCCGGCGCGACCTGGCGCGAATGGGACTCCTGACCGGCGCCGGCTACCTGATCGGCACCAAGGGCTTGAGCGCCTGGGGCGGCAGCTACGGCAGCGGCTGGGACGGCGGCACCAGCCATTGGAACCACTGCTACTCCAACTGCCCCCAGAGCCCGCCGACGACCCCCTTCACCCAACCGCTGTTCATCATGCCGGTCAAGCAGCCGGTCGCGAGCCTCACCCCGGCCCCCACGATCTCTCCCAACGCCGTGGCCGGCGAGGGGCGCACGCGCTCGCACCAGGCGTATACCCAGTGCCCGCCCCAGCTCTACTACCAGAGCAACCTCCAAGCGGCCCAGGTGAGCGTCCACCCCGAGCTG
>JAXDLD010000718.1:0-22228 GCA_034666805.1 Acidobacteriota bacterium | reverse complement strand
TGGCGTAGGTCGACGGCCGGCCGATGCCGCTCTCCTCCAGGGCCTTGACGAGGGTCGCCTCGCTGAAGGCCGCCGGCCCTTGGGTGAACTTCTGCTCCGAGGTGACCTTCCGGAGGGTCAGCATCTCGCCCTCGGCGATCGCCGGGAGCGTCGCCTCCTCCGCCTCGTCGTTCTCCGGCGCACCTTCCTCCGGGGTCTCCCGGTAGACGGCGAGGAAGCCGGGCGACTTCAGAACCCGGCCGGAGACCCGCAGGGTGTAGCGACCGCTCAGGACGTCCACCTGGGTGACGTCGAAGACGGCGGGGTTCATCTGCGAGGCTACGAAGCGGTCCCAGATCAGCTTGTAGAGCTTCCACTCGTCGGCCTTCAAGGAGTCCTTGAGGGCGTCCGGCGGCAGATCGAAGCTGGTCGGCCGGATGGCCTCATGGGCGTCCTGCGCCCCCTTCTTCGTCTTGTAGACGTTGGGTTTGTCGGGGAGCGACTGCGGGCCGTAGGTCGCGGCGATCAGCTCGCGGACGCCTTCCACCGCCTCGTCGGCCACCCGGGTCGAGTCGGTTCGCATGTAGGTGATGAGGCCGACCTGGCCGCGGTCGCCGACCTCGGTGCCCTCGTAGAGACCCTGGGCGAGGCCCATGGTCCGCTTGACCGAGAAGCCGAAGCGCCGCGCCGCCTCCTGCTGCAAACGGCTGGTGATGAACGGCGCGCCGGGGCGCTGGAGAGCCTGCTTGCGCTCGACGGCGCCGGCCCTGAACGTCCCCTTTTCGAGATCGGCGACGATCCGCGCCGCGTCCTCGCCATTGCCGATTTCGGCCTTCTTGCCGTCGATCTTCTGGAGCCGGGCCTGGAAAGGCGGCGGCAGCTTGGCCGCGAGCTCGACGCCCAGGTTCCAGTACTCCTCGGGCACGAAGGCGTCGATCTCGGCCTGGCGCTCGCAGACCATCTTCAAGGCGACGGACTGCACCCGGCCGGCGGAGAGCCCCTGCTTGACCTTCTCCCAGAGGAGCGGCGAGAGGCGGAAGCCCATCAGCCGGTCGAGGACCCGGCGCGCCTGCTGGGCGTCGACCTTGCGGAGGTCGATCTGGCGCGGGTTCTCGAGGGCGGCCAACACGGCGCGCTTGGTGATCTCGTTGAAGGTCACCCGGTGCACCTGCTCGGGGTCCTTGCCGAGGACCTCGGCGATGTGCCAGGCGATGGCCTCCCCCTCGCGATCGGGGTCGGGGGCGAGGTAGACAACGTCGGCGTCTTTGGCCGCCTTGCGGAGCTTCTGGACGACCTCCTTCTTCGCCGCCAGCACCGCGTAGTGCGGCTCGTAGGCGGGGCCGATCCCCATGTCCTTCTTGACGAGGTCGCGGATATGCCCGAGAGAGGCCTCGACGGCGTACTGCCGGCCGAGGAACTTCTTCAAGGTTTTGGTCTTGGTGGGACTTTCGACGATCAGCAGATTCTTGGCCACGGTCCCTCTCAACGCCTCGGGTGGGCTTCAGTATTTCAGTCGGGGTCAGAGCGCCGGTGACAGGCCGGGGACACTAGCACCCCAAAGAGCCGCGCCGCAAGGCGGGGCGCGACAGGCCGGGACTCGCTCTCGGGTTACCTCCTGCAACAAGGCGACATTCCCGGCAGCCTCGCGGGGAGGTCTTCCAGGGATCGACGTTTGCTATGCCCCCCGCCCAGGAGGGAGGAAGCCCTCCCGCCCAAGAAGCAGACCCGAGAAGTAGGCCCAAAGGGCCGTCGTTCCTGAGCCCAGGGCAACGCCCTGGGTTTCGGGTGACTCCGGGCCGATCTCGGGTGACTCCGGGCCGATGTCGTTCGGGTCCGGACCAGTATCGGGTAGGTCGGGCCGTTTTCGTTCGGGTTCGGACCGTTTTCGGATGGCTCCGGACCAGTCTCGGATGGTTCGGATCGGCGGCCGGCGGTTTCGGGCCGGTGTCGGAGCGCTTCAAAACTCTCCCGGAGGCGAGGAAAAGCCTCCCGGAGAGCCGCAAAACTCTTCCGGAGGCCCTCCAGGTCGATCCCGAGCCGCCGAAACCCCGCCCGGCGGCGCCCGAAACCGGATTGGAGACGTTCCTTTGGACTCTACAGGCGGTCTGGCGGCTCCCGGAGGCGGGGAAAAGGGGCGTGGAAGGGCTCCAGAAAGCCTGGAGAGCTTGCAACGGTCCTTCCCTCGCGGGGCAGAGCCCAACCCTCCGAGGGAAACCTCGTGCCCTTGGAGGGAATCACCCATCCCTCGTTGTACTTAAGGAATCCCTGTGAGGGATTTGAATTTCCCCGTAGGGGATTTGTAATTCCCCGGAAGGGTTCGAGGGATCCCTCAGGGGGATCAGAGTTTCCCTCGGAGGGAGGGGCGAAACCCTCGGAGGGATGCGGGTTTCCCGGGAGGGGTCGGGGTTTCCCCCGGAGGGTTGGGGTGGGCCCCCGCGGGGATTGGCGAAACCCTCTGCCGCCACCGATCGAGCCCCGGAGGACGCCCTCCCCCCGTTCTCCCGATCCCCTGCATCCTACCCGGATCGGCAGGGCGACGGAAGTCCATCGGGCTTGCCACCCCCTTCCCTCTCCTCACCCCAACCGCCCATACGCCCCGCCCGGGTGACGCCGCACCCAGCCGTTGAGCTCGAGCTCCAAGAGGGTCCCCAGCACCTGGTCGACAGCCAGGCCGGCGCGCGCCGCCAAGTCCTCGGGGAGGACCGAGGCCCCCGGCGGGAGGGCGGCGAGGACCGCCCCGGCGGGCCCCGGCGGGGTTTCGCGCTCGGGCTCGGGTAGGACCTCTGGCAGCTCCGAGGTAAGGGCGCCTCCGCGCGGGGCCGGCCGGCCGAGGGTCTCCAGGAGATCCCGGGGGTGCTCGACCAGACAGGCGCCGTCGCGGATCAGGGCGTTCGGCCCCAGCGAGCGCTCGTCGAAGATCCGCCCGGGCACCGCCCAGACCTCGCGGCCGAGATCGAGAGCGTGGCGGGCGGTGATGAGCGAGCCCGAGCGCGGGGTCGCCTGGACGACCAGGGTGCCCTCGGTCAGGGCGGCGATGATCCGGTTGCGCACCGGGAAGTGCCAGTTGCGGGGCGGCAGGCCGCAGGGGAACTCGGAGACCATCGCCCCCGAGGCGGCGATCTCCTCGCCGAGGTCGGCGTGCCCAGCGGGGTAGTCGACCCCCAGGCCGCAGCCGAGGACCGCGGCGGTCGCCCCGCCGGCCGCCAGAGCGCCGCGGTGGGCCGCCGCGTCCACCCCGCGGGCGAAGCCGGAGACCACGGCCACCCCGGCGGCGGCGAGCGCGCGGGCGAAGAGGTCGGCCACCTCCCGGCCGTAGCCGTCGGCCCGCCGCGAGCCGACGATGGCGACCGCCGGCCCGGCCGGCAGGGTCCCCCTTATATAAAGGACAGGGGGGGCGAGCGAGAGCTGGCGCAAGGGCTCGGGGTAGCCAGGGTCGAAGAGGGTCAGGAGGTGCGCCCCCAGGCGGTCGGCCCGCTCCCGCTCGCGCCGGGCGAGGGCCGGCGCCTGGGGGAGGACGGCCAAGGCGCGGGCGAGTTGGGTCGGCGGCACCCCCAGCTCGGCCGCCTTCGCCGCCGGGTCGAACGATTCGGTGTTCGCCGCCGGTCCGGCCCAGCGGTCGAGCTCGGCGGCGAGCCGGCAGACGGCGGCGCGGGAGAGGGCGGCGGTGGCGGTGAGCGCGATCAAGAGGTCGCGGGCGGACGAGCGGTCTTCCATGGACATCCTCCTTGGGGTTGACGGGGGGGTAAGACCCCCTTTGCCAGGAGGGGACGGAAAACCGTTCGGCGATCGCTCAGGGGAAAATGGGCGAGTTTTGAACCCGGGGAGGGTCGGCTACGGACTCAAAGGTGAGAAGGTTGTGCTCCGAAGGCCCGCCCGCGCGTCCACCGCGACGTGGGGGCGTATATACTAGGCCGCCTGACGGGCCCCGACGGGCCATCGAACAGCAGTCCCGTAAGGGCCCGGAGGGTGTAGGAGCCGAACCGCTCGAACGACCCAATCACCGGAGCCCCAAGCCGATGCGCCGAACTTCGCTGTACCCCCTAGCCGTCTTCACCCTCCTCCTGCCGCTCGCCGCCTGCTCGGGCAACGCCGCCCGGCAGCCCGACTCGTCCGCCGCCCAGATCTCCTTCGGGGTCAACATGGCCCAGCGCGGCCTCTGGCAGGAGGCCCTCTTCCGTTTCCGCGAGGCCGAGCGCCTCGATCCCCAGAACCCCCGGGTCCACAACAACCTGGGGGTCGCCTACGAAGCGGCGGGGGACTACGAGAGCGCCTTGAAGCAGTACAAGCGCGCCTTGGAGATCGCACCCGAGAACCGCCAGGCCAAGGCCAACTACGCGCGCTTCGTCGAGTTCTACCAGAGCTTCAAGGCCAAGCCCGGCGACAAGAAGGCTGCCCTCCCCGCGGCCACTCCCCCCAAGAGCCCCCCGCGCCGGCCGCCCTCCCCGCCGACGGCACCCCTGGGACCCGATGATCCGGGCATCCCCGGCGAGCCCCGGCTGCCCGGCATTCCCCCGCCGCCCACGTCCGGCCTTTAGATAGAGCCTCATGAAGGAGATGCACATGAACCCTAACCGTTACCGGACGATCGCTTTGGCCGCCGCCCTGGCGGCCCTCACCACCCTGGCCTCCGCCCCGCTCGCACGGGCGGGCGCCGTCGACGTCAAGCTCAAGCTGCCGCAGCGCGCGCGTCTGAACCTCCAGGGGCGCAAATCGATCACCGTCACCCCTTTCATCGTCGTCAGCCAGGAGGGCCAGGACAAGGAGAAGGTCCTCGGCCGGGACGTCGACGTGCAGAAGGAGTTCGGCCGCTATTTGAACAAGGTCTTGAAGCGGGAGACCGAGCTCAAGGTCATCGAGTCCGGGCCGGTCGAGTTCCCGGTCTACGACTCCGACCAGCTCGTCAAGCAGAAGGACTTCTGGCGCGCCCTGGGCGAACGGACCCAGGCCGACCTCATCTTGACCGGCAGTCTCGACTTCGACATCCAGGACAAGACCGGCTACCGGACGGAGGAGTACACCTCGCCGTTCAACGGCCAGCCCTACTACCGGCAGGTCTTAGTCGAGCAGACCGGCTTCCAATACGACATCCTGATGCAGGTCTACGACGGCAAGACCGGCGACCTGCTCTATGCCGACAACTTCAAGGACTTCCAGAGCCAGGAGGGACAGAAGGCGGACCCCCTAAAGGGCATGTTCGAGAACCTCCTGTCGCTCCAAGACCGCATCCTGGGGGTCTTCACCCAGAAAGAAGTCGAGGCTACACGCACCCTCTTCACGGAATAGTGCGAAGGAGATCTCTTTGACCCGACTCTCTCATCGCCTGGCTTTCCTCTGCCTGGCCGTCGCCGTGGCCGTTTCCGCGCGTCCACTCGGGGCTCAGGTCAGCGGGTACGAAGGCAACCTGATCTTCGGCAAGAACAAGGTTCAGTACCGCAAGTTCAACTGGCACATCTACCACTCCCCGCATTTCAACGTCTACTACTACGACGAGGAGGAGGTGCTCCTGCCCAAGGTCACGTCGTTCGCCGAGAGCGCCTACGACCAGCTTTCGCGGGAGTTCAACTACCAGATCAAGGAGCCGGTGCCGCTCCTCTTCTACCAGACCCACTCCGCCTTCGAGCAGAACAACGTCATCCTGAACTTCATCGAGGAGGGGATCGGCGCCTTCGCGAGCCCGGCCCGCTTCCGCATGGTCATGCCGGTCGACTCGCCCGACCCCGGCCTGATCAAGCTCATCCTGCACGAGCTCACCCACATCTTCCAGTACCACATCCTCTACCAGGGCAACCTCGCCCGCTCGCTCGCCTCCGGTCCGCCCACCTGGTTCATCGAGGGCATGGCGAGCTACAAGGCGAAGGACGAGCAGGCGAGCGACCGCATGTTCCTGCGCGACTTCGTCGTCAACGACCGCATCCCTTCGGTCACCCAGGAGATCGAGGGCTACCCGGCCTACCGCTATGGCCACGCGGTCTTCGACTTCATCGAGGAGCGCTGGGGCAAGGAGGGCTTCCTCGACTTCGTCGACGAGATGAGGAACACCATCGGCGGGCGGGTCGACCGCGCCTTGAAACGCGCCTTCAAGCTCGATCCGGAGGAGTTCGACCTCGAGTTCCGGCGCTGGCTGCGCAAGAAGTACCTGGGTGAGCTGGTGAAGACCGGCGAGCCCTCCGACTTCGGCCGGCTGTTCCGCGAGAAGGACAAGGAGGTCGCCCTCGCCACCTCGCCATCGGCCTCGCCCTCGGGCGACCTGGTGGCCGCCATGGGGAACGTCGGCGGTGACCTGGGGGTCGTCCTCTTCGACACCAGCAAGCGGGTCCACCTGCGCAACCTGACCTCCAACCACGCCAACGAGTACCAGTACCTCTCGGGGCAGTTCCTGACCTCCGGCCGCGGCATGGGCCGCGACCTCGCCTTCTCGCCGGACGGCAACACCATCGCCGTCTTCGCCAAGCGCGAGCGGGGGCGGAGCCTCCTGCTCCTGGACGTCCTCCATGGCGGCATCCGCCGCATCGTCGAGATGAACGAAATCGAGCAGCAGCAGTCGCCCTCCTGGAGCCCCGACGGCAAGCACGTCGCCTTCGCCGGCTTCTCCAAGGGCCAGTTCGACGTCTTCAGCATCGATTTAGACAGCCTGGCGATCACCAACCTGACCAACGACGACGTCTTCGACGGCGCCCCCACCTTCTCGCCCGACGGCCGCTCGGTCGTCTTCGTCTCCTCGGTGGGCAAGGGGGACGGCACCAACAAGCTGTTCCGGGTCGACCTCGACAAGCCGGGCCAGCGCTTCCAGCTGACGACCGTCACCGGCAACGACAACGACCCGATCTACTCGCCCGACGGCAAGCGGATCTACTTCACCTCCGACCGCGACGGCACCGACAACATCTACAGCCTGGAGGTCGAGACCGGCAAGGTCGTCCAGTACACGAACGTCGTCACCGGCGCCTTCATGCCGACCGTCCTGCGGAGCAAGGAGGGCAAGGAGCGGCTGATCTTCACCGGCTTCTGGAAGGGCAACCTGGACCTCTACGTGACCGACACCGACCAGCCGGTCCGCGACGCGGCCCCCGAGAAGCCGGCGCCGGCCCCGGCCAAGGCCCAGGACCTGCCGAAGTACGAGCCGGACATCCAGGTCACGGTCGACAACAGCAACAAGGAGAAGTACAGCGGCCGCAAGTTCTTCCTGGAGGACGCCCAGGCCTTCGCCGGGGTGCAGAGTGACCAGACCATCCTCGGCCAGGTGCGGCTCAACTTCTCCGACTACCTGGGCGACCGCCGGATCATCGCCAACTTCTCGTCGATCGAGAGCTTCTCGAACTTCGACTTCGTCTACGCCAACCTGGCGCACCGCCAGCAGTGGCAGCTCGAGGTGTTCGACCACCGCACCTTCTACATCGCCCAGGACACCCGGGGCTTCCTCTCCCGCGGCCGTGCCGCCTTCCAGGAGACCGGGGCGGTGGGCTCGCTCATCTACCCCTTCTCCTTCTACCACCGGGCCGAGGTCGGCCTGGGCTACATCGTCCGCAAGATCGACTTCCAGCAGTTCGTCTTCGACGCCAACGGCAACCTGATCCCCATCGTCCAGCCGATCAGCGACAACTTCCCCCTCGTCCAGGCGTCGTTCGTCGGCGACTCGTCGCGCTTCTCCGAGGCGGGGCCGACCTCCGGTCATCGCTACCGCCTGGAGGGGTCGTTCGCGCCCTCGATCAAGGGTGGCGGCAGTGAGTTCACGACCTTCACCCTGGACGCCCGGCAGTACGTGCCGGTGACGCTGCGCAGCAACTTCGCCTTCCGCCTCTTCCTCGGCACGAGCAGCGGCAAGGCCCCCAACCCCTTCTTCTTCGGCGGCCTGGACACGGTGCGCGGCTTCGACTACGCGACCATCATCGGCGACCGTGCCTTCTTCGCCAACGCCGAGTTCCGCTTCCCCTTGGTCGACGTGCTGGCCACCCCGGTCCTCGGCTTCCGCGGCATCCGGGGCGTCATCTTCCTGGACACCGGCGGCGCCTACTTCCACCGCTTCCAGCAGTTCAAGTACTACAACTCGACGACCAAGACCCTCCAGAACGGCGTCGCCGCCTACGGCTGGGGGATCACGGTCAACCTGCTGGGGCTGGACGTCAACTGGGACTTCGCGAAGCAGTGGGACTTGAAGAACCAGCTGAGCGGCTTCCGGACCGACTTCTGGATCGGCACCCGGTTCTAGCGGCGGCTCTCCGTCCTTCTTGATCTCCCGAGGCGCCCGGCTCCGGCCGGGCGCCTCTATGTTGGGGGACCGCGGGTGCTCTAGCGCCGCTTGCGCGCGTCCTCGGGGAGTGTGGCCGTCCCCTCGGCGCCGTGCACCTCGGCGCGCTCCCGGCGCACCTCGTCCTCGACCACCTGCTCGCCCTGGACCTGGTGCTTCTTGATCACCAGCTCCTCCTTGGGGACCACCCGCTTCTGCACCACGACCTCCTCGCGGGCGATCGGGACCCGGATCTCGTCGTCGGTGATCTCGACGTCGGTGCGGTCGCCGGTGACCGGCCGGCGCTCGACCGTCACCTCCTCGTGCAGGACGGGTACCGACTGGCGCACGTGCTCGGTCTCGACGTGCTTCTGGACGGTCACCTCGCCGGCCGAGACCGCGCGCTTGCCGAAAGCGAGTTCCTCCTCGGCGAGGGTCACCTTCCGCTCTTCCTGGCCGACATCGGCGACCTGGCGGCCGGCGACCGCGCGGTCCGCCGTGCCGACGCTCTTGCCACGGCCGAAGAAGCGCGTGAGCGAGCTCTCGTACTCGTCGGTAAACTCGCCGGTGTAGGGCGGGAGGTTGTCGAGAGCGGCGCTGTCGAGGCCCTCCACCACCATCTGCCGCTCGCGCGCGTCGAGGCGCGTGTTGTCGATCGGGACGAGGACGTGGCGGTCGGCCTGGAAGAAGCCATGGTCGAGGTCGACGTCCAGATAGCGGAGGCGCATCGGGTCGCCTTCGGCCAGGAGCTGATCCACCTTGCCGATCTTGCGGCCGTCGGCGGCCACGACGGGCCAGCCGCGGACGTCGGGGATCTGGGAGCCCTGGGTGTCGCTGAAGTTCTCGAGGGGGACGAGACGATCCTGCACGGTCGTGTTTCTCATGGTGCTACTCCTGCTCGGGTCGGGCGCCCCGGGTACTGCCTGGGGCGCGGATGAAATTCGAGACGGCACGGCGGCCGACCCCGTTACGACATGTCCCCGGCTCTGCAAATGCCGTTCCGCCTCCGATTCGAGGTCGCGGTTGTGGCATTCCGATTGCGGGGATACAATTTCGAACATCTATGCGCCTCCAGGTGCTTGGCGGGTTCGGGGGGGAAAGCCGCGATTGCCGGATGACCTGCCTGTTGATCAACGGGACGATCGCCCTGGATGCCGGCTCGCTCTCCCAAGTGCTGTCGATCGAGCGGCAGGTCGAGGTGCACTCGATCCTGCTGTCGCACTCCCACATGGACCACACCAACTCGCTGCCGTTCTTCATCGAGAACGTCTACGGCAAGAGCGAGCGGCCGATCGACATCCACGCCTCGGAGGCGACGGTCTATGCCATCCGCAAGTACCTCTTCAACAACGCCACCTGGCCGGACTTCACCCGCCTGCCCAACCACCTGCTGCCGGCGATGCGCTTCACGGAGTTCCAGAGCGAGGCGCCGCTGACGATCGACGGGGTGACCTTCACCCCCATCCCGGTCGACCACCTGGTGCCCACCCACGGCTTCCTCATCGAGCAGGACGGTGTCGCGGTCCTCTGGTCCTCGGACACCGGCCCCACCCAGCGCCTCTGGGAGGTCGCGAACCGCACCCCGAACTTGAAAGCCGTCTGCATCGAAACGAGCTTCGACGACTCCCTCCAGGAGGTGGCGGATATCTCGCTTCACCTGACCCCCAGGACCCTGGAGATCGAGCTCCGCAAACTCCAGAAGCGGGTGCCGATCCTGGTCCACCACCTGAAACCCCCCTGCGTCGACAAGATCCACGAGGAGGTCAGGCGGTTGGGCAACCCGGACATCGAGTTTTTGGAGCAGGGGCGGGAGTACAGGTTCTGAGATACCCATAGGAAGTGGTGTCCCCAGATCGGGACGCTATCCCTTGGGCTGACAATCCGCCGCTTCCGTGCTACCTTTTCCTTGGTGGTACCCCCGTTTCAATCCGAGCTGTTTAGGAGGCGCCGTGCGCCCGCTCCGCTCTGGCGCCAGGGCGAGCTGTTCGGCGAGCCCGTGCCCACGGAGCCGATCCCTGCCCCGGCGTTCCTGGCCACGCCGGCTCCGGCTCCGGCCAAGCCTCCCGCCCCGGCCGGCCCGCCGCTTCGGGTCGCCGTCCTCGGCTCGGGGAGCGGCGGCAACGCGGTGGTCGTCGAGTCCGGTTCGCATCGCATCCTGATCGACGCCGGCTTCGCCTGCCGGGAGATCGAGCGCCGGATGGCCGCGGTGGGGGTCGATCCCAAAGCGCTCTCAGCCCTGATCCTCACCCACGAGCACGTCGACCACTGCCGCGGCGCCGCGCGTTTCGCCAAGCGCCACCGACTGCCGATCTACGCCACCCGCGGGACCTTAGACGGCTGGGGCTTCAAGCCGGAGGTCGCCGCCTCGGCGGTCGTCCTGCGCTCCGGCGAGCCGGTCGAGATCGCGGGCTTCGTCGTCGAGCCCTTCGCCATCCCGCACGACGCCCGGGAGCCGGTCGGCTTCGTGGTCGAGGACGGCGCCGGCCGGCGGCTGGGCCTTGCCGGGGACATCGGCAGCCGCACCCGGCTCGCCTGGGCGCGCCTGGCCGAGGTCGACCTCCTCCTCCTCGAAGCCAACCACGACCTCGACATGCTGCGCACCGGCCCGTATCCTTGGGCCTTGAAACAGCGGGTCGCCGGACGCCACGGCCACCTCTCGAACCGGGAGGCGGCCGAGGGCATCCCCGAGCTGGTCTCCTCCCGCCTGCGCTGTGTGGCCCTCTACCACCTCTCGCGCACCAACAACCTGCCGGCCCTGGCGGCGGCGGCGGTGGCCGAGGCCCTGGAGCGGGAGGGCTGCCGGGCGGCGCTCGCGGTGACCGACCAGTTCCGACCGACCCCCTGGCTCGAAGCCACCTAAAGACCCGGAGGAGCCAACGTGAGAGCGAGAGTGACCGTCTATCCACGGCGCGAGATCCTCGATCCGCAGGGCAAAGCGATCGAGAACGCGCTGCGTCGCGTCGGCTTCCCCGGTGTGGAATCGGTGCGGGCCGGCAAGAGCTTCGACATCCGCCTGGGCACCGCCGATCCCAAGGCCGCCGAGGCCGAGCTCAAGGCCATGTGCGAGAAGCTCCTCGCCAACACCGTCGTCGAGGACTTCCAGGTCGAGCTTCTCGGAGGAGGCGACGAATCATGAGGTGCGGGGTCGTCGTCTTCCCCGGCAGCAACTGCGATCACGATGTCTACCACGTCCTGAAGCACGTGATGGACCAGGAGGTCTCCTTCCTCTGGCACGACGAGGAGACGCTGAAGGGCGCGGAGCTGGTGGTGCTCCCCGGCGGTTTCGCCTATGGCGACTACCTGCGGGCCGGGGCTCTCGCCGCCCTTTCTCCGGTCATGGCGGCGGTCAGGCGCCATGCCGAGGCCGGCGGGCTGGTCCTGGGGATCTGCAACGGCTTCCAGGTCCTCCTCGAGGCCGGCCTCCTCCCCGGCGCCATGCGGCGGAACGAGAACCTCCGCTTCCTCTGTCAGGACGTCTACTTGAAAGTCGAGAGGAACGACCTCCCGTTCACCCGCGATCTCGCCGTGGGCCAGGTGCTCCGGCTGCCCATCGCCCATGCCGAGGGCAACTACGAGGACTCCCCCGAGCGGCTGGACACCCTGGAGGCGGCGGGCCAGGTGGTCTTCCGCTACGTCCAGCCCGACGGCTCGCCTTCCAGTCCTGGCGGCGAGTGGAACCCGAACGGCGCCGCCCGGGCCATCGCCGGGATCGCGAACGCCCGCGGCAACGTCCTCGGCCTCATGCCCCACCCCGAGCGCTCCGCCGAGGAGATCCTCGGCAACACCGACGGCCTGGCGATCTTTGAGAGCTCCGTCCAGTTCGCGGCGAAGGTGGCGGCGACGGGGTACGGAGGGCGGCGATGACTGTCCTCCAGGAGCCCGCGGTCAGTCCCGAGCTCGCCCGCTCCCAGGGCATGACCGGGGAGGAGTACGAGCGGCTCCAGAAGATCCTCGGCCGCGAGCCCTCCTACACCGAGCTCGGCATCACCTCGGCCCTGTGGTCCGAGCACTGCTCGTATAAGTCCTCGAAGATCTACCTGAAGGAGTTCCCCACCGAGGGGCCGCACGTCCTCGAAGGGCCGGGGGAGAACGCCGGGGTCGTCGACGTCGGCCACGGCTGGGTCGCCATTTTCAAGATGGAGTCGCATAACCACCCGAGCTTCATCGAGCCCTACCAGGGGTCGATGACCGGGGTCGGGGGCATCCTGCGCGACGTCTTCACCATGGGGGCGCGCCCCATCGCCTGCATGGACTCGCTCCGCTTCGGCGACATCGACGCTCCGCGCATGCGCTCGCTCATCGACGGCGTCGTCCGCGGGATCGGCGGCTACGGCAACTGCGTCGGCATCCCCACGGTGGGCGGCGAGACCGGCTTCCACCCCTCCTACAACGGCAACATCCTCGTCAACGCCTTCGCCTTGGGTGTCGCGCGGCGAGACAAAGTCTTCCACGCCAAGGCGAGCGGCCCGGGCAACCCCATCCTCTACGTCGGCAGCCGGACCGGCCGTGACGGCATCCATGGCGCCACCATGGCCTCGGAGTCCTTCGACGCCGAAAGCGAGGCCAAGCGCCCGACCGTCCAGGTGGGCGATCCGTTCACCGAGAAGATCCTCCTCGAAGCCTGCTTGGACGCCATGCGGACCGGGGCGATCGTCGCCATCCAGGACATGGGGGCGGCGGGGCTCACCAGCTCCTCTTTCGAGATGGCGGGCCGCGGCGGTATGGGGATGCGGCTCGACCTCGACAAGGTTCCGCTCCGCGAGCCGGGGCTCACCCCCTACGAGATGATGCTCTCCGAGTCGCAGGAGCGGATGGTCCTGGTGGCCAAGCGCGGTCGCGAGGAGGAGGTGGTCAAGGTCTTCAGGCGCTGGGGGCTCGAGGTGGCGACGATCGGCGAGGTCACCAACACGGGCAAGGCGGTCCTCGTCTGGCACGGCGAGACCGTGGCCGACATGCCGGTCCTCCCGCTCACCCAGGAGGCGCCGGTCTACCGCCGGCCGGCCGAGCCGCCGGCTGACCTCGCCCGCCGGCAGAGCCCTCCCGAGGTGCCGGCGTCCGCCGATCCCATAGCCGACCTGCGCCGGCTCCTCGGCACCCCGGAGCTGGCGAGCAAACAGTGGATCTGGCGCCAGTACGACCACACGGTGCGCACCAACACGGTGATCGGCCCGGGCGGCGACGCCGCGGTCCTGCTCCTCAAAGGCACCCCCTCGGGGCTCGCCATGACCTCGGACGTCAATCCGGTCTACTGCTATCTCGATCCCCGCCGCGGCGGCGCCCAGGCGGTGGCCGAGGCGGTGCGGAACCTCGCCTGCGTCGGCGCCGACCCGGTGGGCCTGACCGACTGCCTGAACTTCGGCAACCCCGAGGTGCCCGAGATCACCTGGCAGTTCCGGGAGGTCATCCGCGGCATGTCCGAGGCCTGCCGCGCCCTCGGCGCGCCGGTGATCTCGGGCAACGTCTCCTTCTACAACGAGACCGAGGGGCGCTCCATCCACCCCACCCCCACGGTGGGGATGGTGGGGGTGATCCCCGATCTCCGGCACCTGCCCGAGGCGTGCTTCCTCGCCGCCGACGACCGCATCCTCCTCTTGGGAAGGACCGGGGGTGCCGGCGACTTCGGCGGCTCGGCCTACCTGCGGCTCCTCTACGGGATCGAGCAGGGGCTGCCGCCGGCGGTCGACCTCCCGGCCGAGGCCCGGCTCGCCGCCCTCCTGCGGCGGCTGGTGGCCGAGGGGCTCATCCACACCGCCCACGACCTCTCGGAAGGGGGGCTCGGGATCGCGCTCGCGGAGGCCTGCTTCGGCCGGCGCCTGGGGGCGACGGTCGAGCTGCCGCTCCATGTCGCCAATGGGGCCAATGGGGCGGCCGACCTCTTCTCGGAGACCCAAGGCCGGGCGATCGTGGCGGCACGGCCGTTCACTCTCGACCGCCTGCTCCGCGCCGCCGAGGAGGCCGGGGTGCCGGCTTCGGAGATCGGTACCGTCGGCGGCCCCGACCTCGTGATCCGGTCGGGCGGCGAGACCTGGAGGGCCACCGTCGCCGACCTCCACGAGATCTGGTCGACCGCGCTGCCCAGGGCTCTGGGGCTTTAGACTCCGAGAATTTCGCGCTCGGCGGTTCCGTTGGTAGAGAAGCGGGATAGACGAGGGACACTTTATGTGCGGCATCTTCGCCATCGACGGCTGTGACGACGCGGCCAACCTGACCTACCTGGGCCTCTACGCCCTCCAGCACCGGGGGCAGGAGAGCGCGGGCATCGTCTGTTGGGACGGCCAGCACCTGGGTGTCGAGCGCGGCATGGGGCAGGTCTCGGAGATCTTCAAGGAGAAGGTGATCGCCCGCCTGCCGGGGAAGCGCGCGCTCGGCCATACCCGCTACTCGACCGCTGGCACGAGCGTCATCGCCAACGCCCAGCCGATCGTCGTCAAGACCTCGCTCGGGCCGCTCGCGATCGTCCACAACGGCAATCTCACGAACGCGGTCGAGATCCGGCAGCGCCTGGAGAGCGAGGGCTCGATCTTCCAGACCACCTCCGACACCGAGGTGATCCTGCATCTCATGGCGCGGAACCCCCGGCGGGACGTCGTCGAGTCCTTCATGCTGGCCTTGGAGCAGGTGCGGGGGGCCTTCTCGCTCCTCTTGATCACCGACCAGTGCCTGATCGCGGCCCGGGACCCCCACGGCTTCCGCCCCCTCGCCCTGGGCGATCTCGACGGCTGCCCCTGCTTCGCCTCCGAGAGCTGCGCCTTCGACCTCCTCTCCGCCCGGGCCGTGCGCGAGCTCCTGCCCGGCGAGGTCCTGGTGTCGCGCCACGGCCGGGTCGAGCAGGTCGAGAGCTTCCAACTGTCGGAGGTCCCCCGGCTCCCGGCGCGCTGCATCTTCGAGCACGTCTACTTCGCCCGCCCCGACAGCCAGGTGTTCGGCGACGCGGTCTCCCAGGTGCGGTTGAAGATGGGGGCGCGGCTGGCCCGGGAGGCGCCGGCGGTGGCGGACATCGTCGTGCCGGTGCCGGACAGCGGCCTCTTCGCCGCCTTGGGCTACAGCCGGGAGTCGGGGCTGCCGCTCGAATTCGGGCTCATCCGCAACCACTACGTGGGGCGGACCTTCATCCAGCCCAAGCAGTCGATCCGCGACTTCGGGGTGAAGGTCAAGCTGAACCCGGTGCGCGAGCTGATCGAGAACAAGCGGGTGGTTTTAGTCGACGACTCGATCGTCCGCGGCACCACGTCCCAGAAGATCGTCCGCATGGTGCGCGACGCCGGGGCGGCCGAGATCCACGTCCGCATCTCGGCTCCGCCGACCCGCCACTCCTGCCACTACGGCATCGACACCCCGATCGAGAGCGAGCTCATCGCCAACGTCCATGACGTCCTAGAGATCCGCCGCTTCATCGGCGCCGACAGCCTGGCCTACATCTCGGTCGACGGCATGCTCTCCGCCGTCTCCGGCGAGAAAGACAGCTACTGCACCGCCTGCTGGACCGGCGACTACAGAGTCCCCATCAGCGCCGAGGACCGGCTCCAGGCGGAGCTGTTCCCGATCCGGATGGTGGAGGGGGAGTAGGGCCGGCCGCTGGGCTAAACTCCCCCGCATGGACGACTCCACCCGCGCCGTCGAGCACTACCTGACCGGCCTCCAGGACCGGCTCTGCGCCAACCTCGAAGAGGTGGACGGCGGAGCCCGCTTCGCCGACGACCTCTGGGAGCGGCCGGAAGGGGGCGGGGGACGGTCACGGATGATGAGCGGGGGGGCGGTGTTCGAGCAGGCGGGGGTCGCGTTCTCGCACGTCCACGGCTCCGCGCTTCCGGCCTCGGCCACCGCCAGCCGGCCGGACCTCGCGGGGTACGGCTTCACCGCTCTCGGCGTCTCCCTCGTCCTCCACCCGCGGAACCCCTACGTCCCCACCACCCACATGAACGTCCGCTACTTCGTCGCCGAGAAGCATGGCGCGCCGTCAGCGTGGTGGTTCGGGGGCGGCTTCGACCTCACCCCGTTCTACCCCTTCTTAGAAGACGTCGTCCACTGGCATACCGTGGCGCGCGACCTCTGCTCCCCCTTCGGCGCCGATGTCTACCCGCGGTTCAAGCGCTGGTGCGACGACTACTTCTACCTGCGCCACCGCGGCGAGCCGCGCGGGGTGGGAGGACTCTTCTTCGACGACCTCTCCGACTGGGGGTTCGAGCGCTCTTTCGCCTTCCAGCGCGCGGTGGGGGACAGCCTCCTCGGCGCCTACCTGCCGATCGTCGAGCGCCGGAAGGACCTCCCCTACGGCGAGCGCGAGCGCGACTTCCAGCTCTACCGCCGCGGCCGCTACGTCGAGTTCAACCTCCTCTACGACCGCGGCACCCTCTTCGGCCTGCAGTCGGGCGGGCGCACGGAGTCGATCCTCATGTCGCTGCCGCCAGAGGTCCGCTTCCGCTACAACTGGCGCCCCGAGCCCGGGACCCCCGAGGCCCGGCTCTACGACGACTTCCTGAAGCGGCGCGAGTGGGCTCCCCTTGGAGACAGCGCACCGGATCACTCGTAGATATCACAGGTGGCGGCGTCGATTCGCTAGTTTACGCGCAATATCAGTAAAGATATAGGCTTCCTTGCATGCCTCTTGCAAGGTAGAGTTGCAACGGCACATTTCGTGCCGTCACCTTGAAGGAGCAGCCCATGATCTCTCGCACCAGCCTCCGCGCCACCTTCGCTCTCACCCTGCTCGCGCTCGCTCTCGTCGCGCATCCGGTCCAGGCGGAGGCTGCTCGTCAGTGCCAGGCCCAGGCTGTCTGCAGCGCCCCGGCCGCCACCTTAGAGACCGCGGACTTCCTGCTGCCCGCGAGGAGCACCGCCGCCACCACCCCGCCGGCCTTCGCCCTCAACTACATCGGCCAGTGCTGCACCAACAACGACGCCAGCCTCTGCCCCGCTGTCGCCGGCTACAGCACCGTCCGCTGCTCCTTCCCCATGTGCGGCAGCGGACTCCTCACCTGCGTCTACAGCCAGTAAGGGCCGGGGCTCCGTTGCTCGCTTGAGCCCGCCGGGTGCCGCGCCTCTTCTCGATTCTCCATTAGACTGAGGAGCATGCATTCCCGCTGGTCCGATGCGGAAGCCAGGTCCTTCGCCGAGCTCTACGCGCCGTACGGAGAGGACCTGGCCCTGCGCGTCTACACCTCGCGCCTGATCGGGTCGGACCCGTCCCTCGTCCTCCACGGCGGGGGCAACACCTCGGTCAAGTCGACCCATCGCGACCTCCTGGGAGAGGAGGTGGCGGCGATCTTCGTCAAGGGCTCCGGGTGGAACCTCGACAGCATCGCCCCGGAGGGCCTGCCCGGGATGTGGCTTGAGGGATTGCGCCGGCTGCGACGCCTCCCGGCCCTCTCCGACGAGGAGATGGTCAACCAGCAGCGCACCCACCTCTTCCGCGCCGACGCCCCGACCCCCTCGGTCGAGGCCCTGCTCCACGCCTTCCTGCCGGCCAAGTTCGTCGATCACTCGCACGCCGACGCCATCCTCGCCCTGACCAACCGGCCCGATGGCGAGGCCGTGGTGCGCGAGGTCTATGGCGAGCGGGTGGGGATCGTCCCCTACGTCATGCCCGGCTTCGCCCTCGCCTTGAAGGCGGCGGAGGTCCACGACGCGGAACCGGGGCGCGACGGGCTTGTGCTCCTGAAGCACGGCCTCTTCACCTGGGGGGAGACGGCGCGCAAGAGCTACGAGCTGCACGTCGAGCTGGTCGACCTGGCCGAGCGCTGGCTTAGCGGAAGGGCGCGGCGGAGCTGGACGATCGCGGTACCTCCGGCCGCTGCCGAGACGACCGCCGGTATCGCCGCCATCGCCGCCGAGATCGCTCCCCTCCTGCGGGGCCGGCTGGCTCACCCCTCGGGGGACCCGGACCGCCCCTTCCAGCGGATGGTCGTCGAGTGGCAGGGAGGGGAGGAGATCCTCGACTGGGTGAACGGCGCCGTCCTGGAGTCCCTGGCGCGCACCCCGCCGCTCACCCCGGACCATGTCATTCGCACCAAGGGGAAGCCCCTGGTGGTCCAGCCGCCGGAGGATTCCAGGCCGACCGCCTGGCCGGCGCGGATCGAGGCGGCGCTCGCCGAGTACGCCCGCGAGTACCAGGACTACTTCGCGGCCGGGGTGGCGGCGTTCGGGGAGAGGAAGCCGCTCGATCCCCTGCCGCGGGTGATCCTGGTGCCGGGGGTGGGGATGTTCACCGCCGGCCCGGCGGCGAAGGACGCGCGGATCGCCGCCGACCTCTACCTGCACACGATCCGCACCAAGCGGCTCGTCTGGGAGACCGGCGAGTACGAAGGTCTCCCCGACCGCGATCTCTGGGAGGTCGAGTACTGGAGCCTGGAGCAGGCCAAGCTCGGTAAGGAGAAGGAGAGGCCGCTCGCCCGGCAGGTGGCCGCGGTCACCGGTGCCGCCGGGGCGATCGGCAGCGCCGTGGCTGGCAAGCTCTTAGAGGCTGGCGCCCACGTCGCCCTCCTCGACCGCGACGAGGCCGCTCTCGCCGCGGCCGAATCGCGCCTGGCGAAGCTCTACGGTGCGGCTTCGGTCGCCGCCTTCGTCCACGACGTGACGGACGAGGCCTCGACCGCGGCGGCCTTCGCCGGGATCTGCCGCCGCTTCGGCGGGGTGGACGTCGTCGTGCCGAACGCCGGGATCGCCCGCTCGACACCCATCGCGGACCTCTCGCTCGCCGACTGGCGGCAGGTGCAGGAGGTCAACTCGACGGGGGTCTTCTTGACCGTGCGCGAAGCGGCGCGGCTCATGAAGCTTCAGGGGACAGGCGGCAACATCGTCATCATATCGTCCAAGAACGTCTACGCCCCCGGGGCGGAGTTCGCGGCCTACAGCGCCTCCAAGGCCGCCGCCGCCCAGCTCGGCAAGGTGGCGGCCCTGGAGCTCGCCGCGCACGGCATCCGGGTCAACGCCGTCAATCCGGACGCCGTCTTTGGCACGGCGGAGACCCCCTCCGGCCTCTGGCAGGCGGTGGGCCCCGACCGCGCCCGTGCGCGCGGTCTGGACCTGGCGGGGCTCGAGGACTTCTACCGGCAGCGGAGTCTCTTGAAAGTCCGCCTGACCGGCGAGCACGTCGGCAACGCGGTCGTTTTCTTCGCCTCGAACTTGACGCCGACGACCGGGGCTACGCTGCCGGTTGACGCGGGCATCCCCGAAGCGTTCCCGCGCTGATTTCCCGCTGCAGCCGATGACCGGCTGCCCGCGTTCCATCTACTTCAGGGCGAGCCGATTACCGACTCGCCTTCCGGCCACGCTCGGCGGAAATCGGCCTCATTCCAGGTGAGCAGGCGCTCGGCCTCCGCCTTCTCCGCTGCGCGGGCAATCAGAGCGTCGTAGATGACTCCTCCTGCCATCCCTCTCCGGGAAAGCTTTTCGAGGGTCGAGAGATAGTCAGACTCGGACAGAGAGACGATCTCTGCAGAGACCTCGACGTTTTCGTGGACCAGGCGCCAGACTACCGAGGGAGAGAGCCTCGGCTTTACGGGCAGGGTGGTCAGCACGGAGTAGAGCTCCGCAAGGGTATGACCGGCGACGAGAAACGTAATGGCTCTGCTCTGGGCACGCTGAAGCCAGGGGAGCGACCGCTCGTGGCGAGGATGGGATTGGAGAAGCGCTGCGACGAGGACCGACGTATCGAACAGGACCCTCACTCGCGTAGGCGGCCTGCCAAGCGGGCCAGGCGCTCCTCCCGGTCGCGCTCTACGACGTTCGTGAGGTCATCCAACGCCTCGCCGGTAAACACCAATACCCCTCCCTTCCATTCTAGGGCTGCTTCCGGATCCCCGCTCACGAGTGTGAGCAGGATGTCGTCACCCCGCTCTTCGACCTTCAGCACCGAGCCAGGCTCAAGGCCGAAGTCATCTCGGACGCGCTTAGGAATGACGATCCTGCCGAACTTGTCGAGAGTTGCTTGCATGGTGAGATCTCCATTGCCATTCTACGGCAGGCAATGGCAATACAGAAGTCCTTCCCTACGCCCCAATCTCCCTTCCCTCGATCCGCAGCGCCCCGGGATGGCAGAAGTCGTGCGCCACCGCCCGCCGCTGGAGATCGAGGACCGCCGCGGGGTCTCCCTCGACCGTCCCCTCCGCCTGCCAGGTGAGCTCGTGGGCCGGGGCGAACAGCTCGACCCCCTTGGCCTCCGGGTCGCGCTCCTCCCGTTCGGTGAAGCCGGTCAGCCGCACCCCGGCCGGCAGCGCGGCGCAGAGGAAGCCGCGGATGTCGTCCCGTACCGCCTCCGAGTAGGCCTCGACCCGGAAGTCGAAGGCGGCGCTCGCGATCTCCCGGATGCCCTCCAACCGAATCTCCGGATCGCGCCCGACGGCGGCTTCCAGCTCCCGAGCAACAGCGGGCGGAGCGAAGAAGATCTGGTGGGTTCGGGCGCCGACGAGGGCGCGGACCCGCTCGGATAGCGACCCCGGCTCCAACTCGAGCTCGGTGCCGCGGATCACCTGCCCGGCGGTCTCCGGGGCCAATCCGGCGAGGAGCCGGTCGAGGTCGCCTTCGGAGGCTTCGAGGAGGATCTCGTGGATCGGGCTCATGTCGGCTCCCTAGAAGAAGATCCAGGTGGCGAGCAGGAAGACGGGCAGCAGCACGGGCAGGCTGTAGCGCCCCACGTAGCCGAGGAACGAGGGCATCTCCACCCCGGCCTCCTCGGCGATCGATTTGACCATGAAGTTGGGGGCGTTGCCGAGATAGGTGTTGGCCCCCATGAACACCGCTCCGGTCGCGATCGCCCGCAGGAAGTCCGGGTGCTCGGCGATCAGGCGGAGCACCGCCGTGCGCTCGGGCACCCCGGGGAAGAAGCGGCCGAGGGCGGTCGAGAGGAAGGCGAGATAGGTGGGGGCGTTGTCGAGGAGCGAGGAGAGCACCCCCGTCGCCCAGAAGAACTGGCCGGGAGTGTGGACGGCCGAGAGCACCGGCGCCAGGGCCCCACGCTCGCCCGCCTTCAAGATCGCGAGGACCGGCAGGATGGTGGCGAAGATCGCCGCGAAGAGGATCGCCACCTCCCGGATCGGCGCCCAGGAGTAGCCGTTCGCCTCGCGGATGCGCGGCGCGGTCGTAAACCACGAGCCGAGGAGGAGGAGGACGAGGACGCCGTCGCGCGCCAGGTTTTCGATGGGCTCCTGGATGCCCAGGACGTCGATTTCCCCCGGATGCCAGAGGCCGGAGAGGATGACCGCGGAGAGCACCCCCAGGAGGAAGAGGAGGTTGTGCGCTCCTTGGACCCGCAGGGGTTCCGGCCGAGCCGGGCGCTGCCGCACCGCCGCCGCCTCGCGCCGGAAGAGCAGGCTGTCGAGCCCGAAGTAGAGGACGAGGACTAGGCCGGCCACGCAGAGCATCTCGGGGGCGAGCGCGAGAGTCCAGAAGAAGGGCACCCCGGAGAGGAAGCCGAGGAAGAGCGGCGGATCGCCCAAGGGGGTGAGCGCCCCGCCGATATTCCCCACGAGGAAGGTAAAGAAGACGACCGTGTGCGCCCGGTAGCGGCGGCCGGCGTTGGCGGCCAGGAGCGGCCGGATGAGGATCATGGCGGCGCCGGTCGTGCCGAGGAGCGAGGCCAGGAGGGTGCCGAGGGCGAGGAGGGCCGCGTTGGCCCCCGGCCTCCCGGGGAGGCGCCCCTCGAGATGGATGCCGCCGCCGATGGTGAAGAGGGCCGAGAGGAGGACGACGAACGGCAGATACTCGGCGATCGCCATGCGCAGCAGCTCGTGCGCCGCCGCCCCCCGGAAGACCCAGAGGAAGGGGCCGGCGAGGAGCAGCCCCCAGACGAGGGCGACCTTGGGGTAGTGGTGGTGCCAGACCTTGGGGGCTAAGAGGGGGAAGAGGGCGATCGAGAGGAGGATGCCGAGGAACGGCAGGGCGCTCCAGGCGGGGAGCCGGCTGCCCAGGCTGCCGATATCGCCGAGGTCGGAGGGAGCCGCCGGCAACCGTCTCCCCTAACCTTTAAGCGCGGTCGTGAACTCGCGGAGTGTCTTCTTGGCGTCGCCCAGGACCATCATGGTGTTGGGG
>JAXDLD010000717.1:0-5973 GCA_034666805.1 Acidobacteriota bacterium | reverse complement strand
CGAGCGCTTCGTCGGCCAGCGCCTCACCTTCCGCGTCACCAAGTACGAGGAGGGGGGCAAGGGGCGGCGGCCCAACATCATCCTGTCGCGGCGCGCCCTGCTGGAGGAGGAGCAGAAGGCCAAGGCGACGGAGACCCGGGAGAAGCTCCACCCCGGCGCGGTGGTGCGCGGCAAGGTGACCTCGCTCACCGACTACGGCGCCTTCCTCGACTTAGGCGGCTTGGAGGGCATGCTCCACGTCAGCGAGATCGGCTACGCGCGGACGGCCCATCCCAAGGACGTGCTCACGGTCGGCCAGGAGCTGGACGTCCAGATCCTCAAGATCGAGCCGGCCAAGAGCGGCAAGCAGGGCGAGCGGATCTCGCTGTCGCGCAAGGCCATGGAGGCCGACCCCTGGAAGGAGGCGGCGACCCGCTTCCCCCCCGGCACGAAGGTGCGGGCCCGGGTGATGCGGCTCGAGACCTTCGGCGCCTTCATCGAGGTGGCGCCGGGCTTGGAGGGGCTCGCCCACATCAGCGAGCTGGGCGCCGGCCGGCGGATCAACCACTCGCGCGAGGTGCTGGAGCTCGGGCAGGACGTCGAGGTGACGGTGCTCGGGGTGGACACCGACAAGCGGCGGATCTCCCTCTCGCTTCAGGGCGAACGGGACGAGTCGATGCAGCAACAGCGCGAGCCTTCGCAGCAGCAGCGCGAGCCGCGGGAGCTGCCGCCGCGCCCGGAGCGCGGTGCCGGCGGGCGGCAGGAACGGCCACGCCGCGATCGCGAGTCGCGCGGCGGCGGCGGTGGGGGTGGCGGCGGCCGGGATCGCGGCGAGCGGGACCGCAGCGATCGCGGGGACGAGGGGGCGCCTGCCGTCTCCTCTTCGAGCGGCGGATCGGGCTTCGGCTCGATGGCGGACTTCTTCCGCACCAGCCAGAAGAAGCAGGACTAGGGCGGGCGCCGCCGGCCTCGCGCTGGCGATGCCCCACCCACCCCGAGTCTTCCATGCCCTTCCGTCTGCCGACGCGTACCGTCCTTGAGCCGGGCTCTGTCGCACGCCTGCCGGAGATCGCGGCGAGCTACGCGCCGAGGAAGGTGCTCCTCGTCACCGACCGGGGTTTCCGGGCGACCGGCATCCCGGAACGGGTGGCCCGCGACCTCGCCGCCCAGTCTCTTTCCGTCCTCACCTTCGACGAGATCGAGGCGAACCCGCGCTGCACCACGGTCGACCGCCTGGCCGAGAGGGCCCGGGGCGAAGGGGTGACCCTCGTCATCGGCCTCGGGGGCGGCAGCGTCCTCGATGCCGCCAAGGCCCTGGCGATGCTCGTCCCCAACGGCGGCCGCTGTGAGGACTACGAGGGGAAGAACCGCGCCGCCAAGCCCTCGCTCCCCTTCCTCGCCGTGCCGACCACCTGCGGCACCGGCTCCGAGGTCACCTGGGTGGCGGTGATCACCCACCCCGAGCGGCTGTGGAAGATGAGCCTCAAGGGGGACTCGATGTACCCCGACTGGGCGCTCGTCGACGCCGACCTCCTGAAGACGCTGCCCCCCTCTTTCGTCGCCTGGACCGGGCTCGACGCCCTGACCCATGCTCTCGAAGCCGTAACCGGTCGCGCCGCCAACCCCGCCTCCGACGCCCTGGCGGCACGCGCCATCTCCCTCCTCTTCCGCTATCTCAAGCGGGCGGTGGAGGACATCGGGCGCGACGCCGAGGCCCGGCAGGGGGTGGCGGAGGCCTCGACTCTCGCCGGCATGGCCTTCGGCAATGCCGACGTGGGGGCCGTCCACTGCCTCTCGGAGACGATCGGCGCCCGCTGGGACACCCCGCACGGCCTCGCCAACGCGGTCCTCCTGGCGCCGGTCCTGCGCTCGCACCTCCCCGCCATCCAGGCCCGGCTCGCCGCCTTGGAGTCCGCCCTCCCCGGCGGGCCGACCGGGGCGGACGACGAAGAGCGGGCCGAGCGCTTCCTGGTCTCGGTCGAGGCCCTGGTCCGCGCTCTCCGCACCCCCTCCTTCGCCGATCTCGGCATCCCCCGCGCCGACTACCCCTGGATCGCCAAGCGCGCCGCCCAGAACGGCTCGAACGCCGCGAACCCGCGGCCCATGGGAGTCGAGGAGTACCTGGCGCTGCTCTCGGCGTTGTAAGTCTATGGACAGCCTCTCATCTCTGTCATCCTGATCGCGAGTTCAACGAGCGCGAAGGATCTGGGCGGAGGAAAGCTCCCCCTCCCAGATCCTTTGGGTCGCCAGGGCTCCCCGCAGGATGACGATATAGAGAGGATCTCAAGCTCGACGGACGACGTAGGGGTCCTTCCCGGGCTGGAATTCCTCGCGCGAGAGGCTGTAGCGGACGGTCTCCCGTCCCCCTTTGGCGCTTTTTTCCACCTCGCGCAACCCCGCCTTCTCCATCACCCGGAGGGAGGCCACGTTCGGCGTGTCGGCGCTGCCGTCGACGCGGTCGGACCCCAGCTCTTCGAAGCCGTAGCGCAGGAGGGTGCGGACGAGCTCGGTCGCCAGGCCCCGCCCCCAGTGGACCGGCGCGAAGCCGAAGAGGATCTCGATCCCGGCGGGGAAGGGCCAGTAGCCGCCGAACCCGGCGAGCGGCGGCCGCCCGCGCCGGGAGACCGCCCACAGCCCGGTGCCGTCGGCGGCGAAGCGGCGCAGGCTCTCTTGGACCACCGCCCAGGTCTGCTCGATGGGGAGGACCACGTCGTCCCAGAGATAGCGGCGGACATCGGGATCGGTGAAGAGGTGGTGGAGGTCGTTGCGGTCGCTCGCCCGCAGGGGGCGTAGGAGGAGCCGCTCCGTCTCGATCTCGGTGATCTTCGGCACGGCTGGATTCTACCCGCCCTGTCACGGATAACGGAAAAGGCTATAGGATCGCGGCGACCTGCCTTTCGTCCAATAACGTCGTCTTTTTCCGTCCAGGAGGAGACCATGGCTGCCCCGGCTCCGCAAAATTACGCGAACCACCGCAAGTTCATCCCCGGTTTTCACATCCTCACGCTCGGGCTCGCCGTCGTCTACCTCGTCTGGGCTCTCTGGCGGGTGATCTTCCATTTCTCCGGGGATCACCTCTTCGAGCTCCTCCCGGCGGTCGTCCTCGGCCTCCTCGCCTGGTATGTCCGCAACTTCCCCATGGTCGTCCAGAACCGGGTGATCCGCCTGGAAGAGCGGCTGCGCCTGGAGCGCCTCGCCCCCGAGCTCTCCGGCCGCATCGGCGAGCTGACGCCGAGCCAACTCATCGCGCTCCGCTTCGCGAGCGACGCCGAGCTCCCCGCCCTGACCCGCCGGGTCTTGGACGAGCACATCCACGACCAGAACGTCATCAAGAAGCAGATCCAGAGCTGGCGCGCCGACCACCTGCGGGCATAAACAAAAAAGCCCCGCGATCTCTTAAAGAGACCGCGGGGCGAAGGCTAAGCCGAAAGTCAGGGGCTTTAGTGCACCTCGGGTCCGTGGACGATCGGCGGAATGCGGAGCGCCTCCTCCTCGCCGAACATCAGGCGCCCTTCGCGAAAGGACGCTCCCCGGAGGGTGATGGCGAGCGCCTGCCCGAGCTCCTCGCAGGGGTAGACGGTGAGGATGTCGCGCACCTCCTGCGGCAGGTCCTCGAGATCGGGCTCGTTGTCCTTCGGCAGGAGGATGCTGGTGATCCCGGAGCGCACGGCCCCGAGCACCTTCTCCTTCACCCCGCCGATCGGCAGCACCCTCCCGGAGAGGGTGATCTCGCCGGTCATCGCGAGGTCGTGCCGGGCCGGCCGGCCGGAGAGGGCCGAGACGAGGACCGTCGCCATCGTCACCCCCGCCGAGGGGCCGTCCTTGGGAATGGCGCCCGCCGGCACGTGGATGTGGATGTCGCGGTCGAAGGCCTCGTCCGGAATCCCCAGGGAGACGGCGTGCGAACGCGCGTAGCTCCAGGCGGCCCGGGCCGACTCCTTCATCACGTCCCCGAGCTGACCGGTCAGGACCAGCTCGCCCTTGCCGCGCATGGTCGACGCCTCGACGAACATGATGTCGCCGCCCGTCGGGGTGTAGTACATGCCGGTCGCGACCCCCACCTGGTCCTCGCGCGAGGCGACCTCCGGGTGGACCTTGGGCCGGCCGAGGAGCTCGCGCACCTTATCGCGGCCGAGCTCCATCCGCTCACACTCATTCGAAGCGATCTTCCGCGCCACCTTGCGGGCCAGCCGGCCCATCTCGCGCTCGAGCTGGCGGACGCCGGCCTCGCGGGTGAAGCCGGTGATGACCTCGGCGACAGCCTCGTCGGTGATCACCACCTCCTCACAGGTGACGCCGTTCTCCTTCAACTGCCGCGGCACCAGGTACTGGCGGGCGATGGCGAGCTTCTCCCGCTCCGTGTAGCCGGAGAACTGCACCACCTCCATCCGGTCGAGCAGCGGCCCGGGGATGTTCTGGATGAAGTTCGCGGTGGCGATGAAAAGCACCTCCGAGAGGTCGTACGGCACCCCCAGGTAGTGATCGGTGAAGGTGTCGTTCTGCGCCGGGTCGAGGACCTCCAGGAGCGCGCTCGCCGGATCGCCCTGGAAGGAGACGGCGAGCTTGTCGACCTCGTCTAAGAGGAAGACCGGGTTCTTGGTCCCGGCCTGCTTCATCCCCTGGAGGATGCGGCCCGGCATGGCGCCGACGTAGGTCCGCCGGTGACCGCGGATGTCCGCCTCGTCGCGCACGCCGCCCAGGGAGATGCGCACGTACTTGCGTCCCATGGCGCGGGCGATCGACTTGGCGACCGAGGTCTTGCCGACGCCCGGAGGGCCGACGAAGAGGAGGATGGGACCCTTGGTCTTCTCGTCCTCGTTGCCGCGGGTGTCCTGCGCGGTGGTGTTGGGAGCCTGTGGAGCCTGTGGAGCCGGTGCCTCGGCTGCCAGGGCCTCGGGACCGACCGTGTCCTCCGTACCGGAAGCCTCCTCGGCGGCCTCCGCGGCTTCGCGCGCCTGGGCGGCCTGGATCTGCCTCTGGCGCAGCTGGCGGACCGCCAGGAATTCGAGCACCCGATCCTTGACGTCGCCCAGGGCATAGTGGTCGGCCTCAAGGATGTCGGAGGCCTCCGAGAGCTCTAAATGCTCCGGGCTCCGCTCGCTCCACGGCAGCTCGGAGATGGTCTCCAGGTAGGTGCGGATGACCTGCGACTCCATCCCCTCGCGGCCCATCCTGGAGAGCCGGCCGAGCTCGCGGTCGACCTCCTTCCTCACCTCCTCGGGCAGGGCGAGCTTGGCGAGCCTCTCGCGCAGCTCATCCGCCGAGCCGGCGTCTTCACCCTCGCCCAGCTCCTTCTGGATCGCCCGCATCTGCTCGCGGAGCAGCATCTCGCGCTGGCGGTCGCCCAGCTCCTCCTGGACCTTGGTCTTGATGTCCTCCTGGGCCTCGATGACCGAGAGCTGACGCTGGACGTGGACGAGCACCCGGCGCAGCCGCTCCTCGACCGAGAGGGCTTCGAGCAGGCTCTGGCGCTGCGGCTGGGTGAGCTCGGTGTAGGCGGCGACCAGGTCCGCCAGGCGGCCGGGCTCCTCGACGCCGGCCAGGACGTTCTGGACCACCTCGTCCGGCAGGCCGGCCTTCTTGCCCAGCTCCGCCGCCCGCTCCCGCGCCTCGCGGAAGAGAGCGATGAAGGAGGGGTGCTGCGGGTTCAAGGGCGGCATCTCTTCCGCCTCGCGGACGGTCGCCTCCAGGTGACCGTCCTTCTCGATGACGCGCATGGAGATACCGCGGCTCTCGCCGTGCAGCAGGAGCTGCATCCCGGCGAGGCCGCGCTGCACCTGACCGATGCGCGCGATGGTACCGATGGTATAGAGGTGCTCCGGGGTGACCTCCTTGACGTCCTCGCGTTGGGAAACCGCGAAGACCAGGCGGCCGGGGGTCGCCAGGGCCGCCTCGATGGCGCGGAGCGTGCTGGGCCGGCCGGCGTTGATCGGCGTGGTGACCCCGGGATAGAGCACGAATTCCCGGAGCGGGAGCACGGGAAGAGTCAAACGT
>JAXDLD010000716.1:0-17607 GCA_034666805.1 Acidobacteriota bacterium | reverse complement strand
AGTGGCAAAGTGGCACCCCCCTATGGCTGCCTTGACAGCCCTCGCGAACGCCAGTAGGGTCCCGCCATGATGAAAATCCAGGTAGTACCTCTGCTTTCCCTGTTGGCTTTCGGCCTCTCCGCGACCTCCCCGCTGCTCGCGGCGGATCGGATGAGGGCTGGGGAGTGGGAATTCACCTCCACGACCTCGGGCCAGGGGACACGCACCTTCAAGAAATGCATGACCCCCGCCGATGCCGCCAGCGTCAACGGCGATGAAAAGACCGGCCGCGCCGCGGCGGAGAAGAGCGCCGGGCAGCGCTGTGCTCTCAAGGAGTACAAGATTGTGGGAGAGACGGTCTCCTACGCCCTCGCCTGCGACTCGACCAGCATCGCGAGCACGGCGACCTACCACGGGGACAGCTTCGAAGGCACGATGACGACCAAACGGGGAGGCAAAGACGCCACCACCCGCGTCAAGGGGCGACGTCTCGGCGCCTGCCCGTAGGTCTCCCGGCCTACGGGAGCTTGAAATTGACCGTCAGCGAGTAGTACACCGGCACCGGTTCGCCCTGGTAGACCGCCGGCTTGAAGCGCCAGTCGCAGAGGTTGTCGAGCGCGTTCGCCTCCATGCCCGGGGGGGCGTCGGGGGTGAGGAGGACCAGGTTGCGCAGCACTCCGGTCGTCGTGATGATGGCCTCCATGATGACCCTTCCTTGCAGCCTCTGACTGCGCAAATACTCGGGGTACCGGGGCTCATGCCTCTCCAGGACCTCGGGTCTCTGCACCTTCTCCGGCCACTCGCCCTTGCGCGGCAACGTTTTCGGAATAGGGAAGGGCTCCCCCCAGGGGTGATCTTCGAGGAGCTTCCCGGCCGGACCATAGGCCGAGAGGTCGGCGCCATAGAGGCGCGGCTCCAGGGTCTGGGCCGCCTGCCAGCGGCAGATCGCCCTGTCCGCCTCCCCCTGGCCGGCCTGCGCCAGGGCCCTCAGAGCGAGGGCGACCCCCAGGAAGCCCCGGGACGGGATGATGTCCCTCAGGCTCGACCCTCGCCAGAGCGTCCCAACCTGCTTGCCGGCCTCCGGGTAGCGGCCGGCGCGGAGCATCGCCTCGGGCTCCGCCAACGGACTGCCTTTAAATTCCGCGACTTCCACCAGGGGCCTGCGCGCCGGGATCTTGATGTCGTAGAGGGCCGCGACTGGCGCCCCTCCGGCCCGGGCCGGCGCGAAATGCCAGTCCCGTAGAGACTTCAAGACGACGAAGCTGAGCGCCTCCGAGGTGCTCTGGGCGATCACCGGCTGCTCGGCCCGGCCCTGGGCGTCGACCAAGACCTGTAGCTGCATCCCCTTGGGGATCGCCTTCCACCTGTCGGGGAGCTCGACCTTCTTGGCATCCACGAGGCGCGGGGGGGAAAAGGGGCCGCCACCATCTCCCTGCCGCCGGACGGTGAGGCCGGCCGGCACCTCGTCGAGATGGCGGAGGGCATGGCTCGCCAGGAGCTCGCCGGAAGCACCGAACGGCTTCGGATCGAAGTCCACCTTGAGGTTCTGAGCGACCGACCAGTGCCAAAGGGCGTCCTCCGTGCGGCCCAGGCCGGCCTCCGCCAGCGCGAGCCGGGCCACGGCATCGAAAGTCCCGGAGGTCTCCCGGAGCATCGCATCGGAGACGAGCGAGAGGGACTCCGCCTCGGCCGCCGCCCACTCTCCGCGGTGGAGATGGTCGTCGACCTTCTCCAGGCTCTCCGCCGGCCCCTTCTGCCCGGCCTTGTCGGCGGGCGGCACCCGCTCTTTAGCGGGATGGGCGGGATTGGCGGCGGTGCCGGTTTGCGGCGAGGCGAGGGTAGCGACAAGGCAGAAACCGGCCAGGGTCGATCGCATGAGGTCTCCTTTCCGCGGATCCCCCATTCTATCAACAGCGAAACCGCAAGCGCTCGTCGCCGCTACCGCGCGCCGGCGAAGAGGTTTTTGGGCAACCGCACGTGGACGCCGACGTTCGGCTTGTCGACCAGCTGCGTCACCGCGACGTTGCCGGCGATGCTCACGAGCTGATAGGCCTGGTGCTTCGTCAGCTTCCGCGTCGACGCGAGGAAATCGATCATCTCCTGGATCGCTACTTTCGTCGCGACGGTCAAATCCGGATCGGTCGCCATGCTGATGTAGTCGGTCGCCGTCTCGGCCCGCGGCCAGGTAAGCTTCATGTCCTTGCGGACGGTGAGCTGAAGCCGCCCGCGCAAGGAGGTCTCGATCGCGGTCTGATCGGCCTCGCCGTCCCCCTGCGCGGCATGGCCGTCCCCCACCTCGAACAGCGCGCCCGGCGCGAAGACCGGGATGAACAGGGTCGAACCGGCGGTGAGCTCCCGGTTGTCGAGATTGCCCGCGTGCTTCCCCGGCGGATTGCTGCTCACCCGGCCGAGCTCCGGCGCCGGCGCGACGCCCATGCTGCCGAAGAACGGACGCAGCGGAATCACGATGCCCGGCGCGAATTCCGCGGTCCTCGTCTTCGCGTCGAGGTGGAGGATGCGCGCGCCGAGGGAACGGTCGCAGTTCTCCGGCAGGAAGCCGCTGCAGCCGTTGTAGCCGTAGTCGATGGCGAAATCGATCGACAAAATCTTCACCTCGAGCACGTCGCCGGGCTCGGCCCCCTCGACGTACACCGGGCCGGTCAGGATGTGCCCGCCCGGTCCGCGGCGATCGCCGGTGACCTCGGCCACGATCGCTCGGAGCGAGCTCTGGATCTTGTCCTCGGGCACGCCGGCGCGCGCGAGCCCGGTAGGGCTGTTCGTCAACAGGGTGTCGACGTCGATGATGTCGCCCGAGGCGATACGCAGGGCGGGCTTCGCCGCCGACCAGTAGTAGCCGTAGGCGACGGTAGAAGGCGTGGCTTCGAGGCGATGGGTCTTCTGGATGGAAGCGGGACTTAAAGCGGGCTGGGCGGTGACGGCGGCGGCGATGAGCCAGACGACGGACGCGGCGACGGCGACAGGGGTTCGCATAGCGCCGCACGCTAGCACAAGGGCCCGTCGAGCTACGTCGAGCTAGCCCGGCGGCGCGGCCGTCTTGCGGAAGGTCACCCCGTGCGCCTCCGGCCCGCAGAAGATGACAATCGCCCCGCCGAGCATCACCGCCGCGGCGAGGAGGCCCATGGCCTGGGCGTAGGTGAAGCGCTCGCCCAGGAGCGACTCGAAGAAGGTGATGCTCGAGGCGCAGAGGACGCCCAACTGGTAGGCGAAGCCGGGGAAGAAGCCGCGCAGGCCTCCCGGCGACAGCTCGTTCATGTGCGCCGGCACCACCCCCCAGGCGCCCTGGACGAAGAACTGCATGAGGAAGACCCCGAGGACGATCCAGGCGGTGCTCGGCGCCGCGATCCACAGCGGCACGACGGCGAGCGCCAGGAGCGCGGCGGTGATCATCGCCCGCTTGCGGCCGGCGCGATCGGAGTAGTAGCCGAAGGTGAGGCCGCCCAGGATGGCGCCCACCATGGAGAGCATGGTGATGTTGGCGATCTGCGACGGCGCCAACCCCCGCTGCCGCGCCAGGAACGTCGGGTACATGTCCTGGGTGCCGTGCGAGATGAAGTTCATGAAGGCGAGGAGGAGCACGAGGTAGAGGAAACGCGGCCAGTGCGCGAAGAACGAGCGCCGGTAGGTGGCCCAATCGGTGCGGTGCTCCCGCCAGGCCTCCGGCTCCTTCACCTTGGCGCGGATGAAGAGGGTCAAGAGCGCCGGCAGGCCGCCGAGGAAGAAGAGGACGCGCCAGGCGGAATCCGGGTGGCTCGCGTGGAGCGGGATATAGACGGCGCGGAAGGCGAGCGCGGCCAAGAGGTTGCCCATCGCGTAGCCCTCCTGGAGGAGGCCCGAGAACACCCCGCGCCACTTGGGCGACACCGATTCGAGCGCCAGCGACGCGCCGACGCCCCACTCGCCCCCCATGGCGACCCCGAAGAGCATGCGCAGAGCGAGGAAGGTCCCATAGCTCGGCGCCAACCCGGAGAGGACGGAGATCGTGGCGTAGAAGAGGACGTTCAACATCAGCGGCAGGCGCCGGCCCAGCCGGTCCGCCATCATCCCGAAGAGGAGCGCTCCCAGCGGCCGCATGGCGAGCGCCAGGGTGATGGTGAGCGCGATGTTCGGCCGGGTGGTGCCGAAGGAGCGGGCGACGTCGTCGACGACTAAGGTGAGGACGAAGAAGTCGAAGGCGTCGAGCGTCCAGCCGAGAAAGCCGGCGAGCACGGCGTTCCTCTGGTTGGCGCGCTCCGCCGGGGTCAATGTCGCGGTCGCGGCGGTCGAGACGGGCGAGGCGGTCGAGGTCATGGGGGGCCCCCGGGGAAAGTCGGCACAGCATACCGGACTTGTCGGCCGATGGACGAGATAGAGTGCCCGGCAACCCAGCGCACTCCAACCGAGCGGCGTACAGCCACTCCGGCTTCTACCCACCGCGATTCCACGCCGCCCCGGAGAGGAGCGCGGCAAAATCCACGTCGACCGGCACGGGGACCCGGCCGGTGCCGCCGGTGACGCTCTTCACCCGCGGGTCCCTGTCGCTCCAGGTCTGGAAGCCGGGGAAGACGGGGGGTATGAGCCGGAGCGTCACGTCGGAGAAACGGTTCAGGTTCTGGCCGCTGCAGTCCATCCCTCCCGGCGTGGCGCAGACCGGCAGCACCTCCATGCGTCCGGTCGTCAGCCGGCCGTCCGCGTCCCAGTCGATCCGGATCGCCACGACCATCCTGGGGTCCTCCGCGGGGAGGGAGACGGACCCGAGGGGGGCAACGTCCACGCGGTAGGTGTGGGGGTCCTCACCGCGGTAGATCGCAACCTGGGTGTCGAGACGACTCAAGGTCGCGCGGCTAAAGAGGTCGGCCGTCGTTCGCACCATCCGCTCGAGCAGGGCGAAAATCCGACGATCGAAAGGAGTGAGGTCGAGGTGGCAGGGGTCGAGCAGGCTGTCCGCCGCCAGGCCGCGCCCGGGGCCGGCGCTCGTCTCCCGGAAACCGTTGTAGGGCTGCCCTACCGCGGGTACCTCGAAATTGTTGACGAGCAGGAGGTCCGCCTCGGATGGTGTGCCGGAGAGCCGAGGGTTGAGGAGGAGGGTGAAAGCGTGGGGGTTCGTGGGCTTTACGAAATTCGAGGCCGCGGCCTCGCGGCTGAGGCTGATCTGAGGCAGCGGCGGCCGGGCCGGATTCGCCAGCAGGTCGCGCAGGCTGGGGTTCAGGTTGAAGGCGAGCTCATACTCGGGCGTGAGCTGGCCCGAGAAGAAGTCCTGACCGACGATCCCCAGGCCCTCGTAGAAGGCGCGCTCGTTGCTGTAGGTGACCGCGAGCTCTCGGGTGTGGTTAGCGGTCTCGGGGACCGAAGCGCGGAGGGAAAGCCGGTTGAGGAGACGGTTCAACTGCGCCTGGTTGCAAGCGACTTCCTCGGAGGTCAAAGGGTGGGTCAGGGGAGCAGGCTCGGCCAGAGCGGCGGCCGGGGAGAGCAGCACCAGGACTAGCAGGATCTTCATACGTCGGCCCCCTTCGTTCTTCAGGGTATACGGACCGGGTGGGCGGGTGCTCCATTCTAAAACGAACGGAGCCGCCAGGCGCGGAGAGCGAGGAACGCGGAGAGGGCCGCCCCGGCCCCCACCAGGCCCCAGAGCCAGAACCGGCGCGGTGAGCGGTGCGTCCCACCGGGGAGCGGCACGAGGTCGCCATCCCCGAGCGCGACGAAGCCGGCCCAAGCCTTCATGGGGGCGCCGGCGGCGATCCGATCGCGCTGGGCGGCGCGGAGGGCCGCGGCGATGGAAGCTCCCTCGCCGATCTGGCCATAGAAGCTCTCGAACAGTTCCTTTCCATCCCGATCCTCGACCGGCCAGAGGCTCCCCACCACGGTATGGGCCTCTGCCTGGAAGAAGGCGCGCGCCAGGCTCATCACCCCCTCACCCCGCAGGATCTTGCCGCGCGCGCTCTCGCAGGTGGAGAGCACCACCACCTTCCCCTCCATTTTGAGCGCGACGATTCCGGCGATGTCGAGATGCCCGTCCACCCCGGGAGTGGGGGTGAGGCGGACCGACGAGCGCTCCGGGTTCTCGCCGTCGAGGACCGAGTGGGTGGCGAGGTGGAGGATGCCGTAGGGGTGCAGATCGGCGCTCTTCAAGAACGCCTCCGAAGCCTTCTCTCCGGTGAGCAGGCGGCTGCGGCCGCCCAGGATGTCGACGATCCCCTCGCCCTCCTCGGCGGCGAGGGGCAGCGGCGGCAGGTCGTCTCCCAGACGGACGGGGGCGGCGAGGACGAGCGCGGGCACCGCGGCCGGCCGTGGCCGCTCCCGCCGCCAATGCCGCCAGAGAGTGGCGGACGGCGCCACCGTGATCGGGTAGCGGACGGCCAAGGGCGAAGTCTGGTCCGCCGGATGGAGCGCCGCGAAGGGCAGCTTGTGGAGGTCGTCGTCCGGGACGATGACCAGCCGATGGATCTTCGGGGGAAGATCCGCCAGGGCACGTGCCAGAAGCTTCTGATAGAGCGCGTCCAGGTGCCGGGTCTCCTCGGGATCGGTATCGTAAGTCTCGAGCAGCCTCGTGACGTGGTCTACCAGGTGCCGCAACTCCTCGCGGCCAGGCAGAGGGTAGACCCGGGTGGTCCCGCGGGTGACGACCGTCAGCCAGGACCCGCCGCCGAAGGCGCCCGTCCAGTCCTTCCACGGCGCCACCTGGAAGGAGAGGAGGGCCTCGTCCGGCGCCAGGGCTTCCCGGACCTCCTCCAGGGTGGCGAAGGGGTCGGGGGGATCGCTGGACTCCGCGGAGTCCATGCCTGGAAGTTGCCGCTCGACCTCGCTCCTCCGGGACGCCAGCGCCGCCAGATCGCGGCGGGCGTTCTCCCTCTCGCCGAACGGCAACTTCGGATCGCCGATGCGCCTCTTGACGTTCGCGACCGCTTCGTCGATGTCCGGCAGTCGCCGGGCGAGCAGGATCCTGGAAGGGGACTCGGGGCGGGCACCGGCGAGCTTTTCGAGCACGGTCCTGCCACGCAGACGCTCGGTCACCGCGAAAGCCTGGGCGACATCGGCGGCGCCGCGGTCGCGCCGGTTCAACAGGCTGCCGGAGAACCAATAGTAATCATCGGACCAGGTCGAGAAAAAACCCGCCCGACTCGCCGGCCCCTGGGCGCGGCGCAACGCCTCAATGGCGTCGAGCGCCGCCCAGGAGTCGGCAATCGCCTGTTGATAGGGTTGAGCCCGCCAACTCACCCGCATCCGGTCCCCCCAGAACAGCGGTCTGAGCCAGGGCTGGGCCGAGCCATTCCAGCCGCCGATCGCAGCCACGGCTTCATCGATCAGCCTCTCCGCCCTCGATGGATCGATCTCCGCCAGATGCCGGGCCAGGCCGGCCTCGCAGTAGCATCGATCAGCCACCTTCCGGCCTGCGGAGATCACACAGCTCTGGAAGTGCTGCAGCGACTCCTCACCCGCGGTTAGGAGACCGAGCTCATAATGAGCCTGGCGCTCATTGCCGCCCTTCCCTGCGGTTTCCGCTGCCGCGAGGGCCAGGTGGGCCTGTTTGATGATCTCGGACGATTCGACCTCGGCGGGCAGCTCCGCGCTCCGTTCCGAGAGCACCCGCAAGAGCCCGCTCTGGGCAACGGACCTCCGGTTCTTGTCATCGGGAAAGCGCCTGGCAAGCTCTATAAAGCTCTGGCCAGATTCGGCGGAGCGGCCAATGTCCAGATTGATGTTGCCGGAAGCGTACAGCCAGTCCGCTTGCACGATGGGTGAGCCGGCCCGGACCACGATGGGCCAGGATTTTTCGAGAAGCTCGTGGGCCTGATCGAGGTTCTTTCCCAATTGGAGGAGGCTCTTGGCCTCAGAAACTTGTGCGATGGCGATGGACAGAGGATCGCGAGACCTTGCCGCGATATGGACGAGGCGTTCCTCTTCCAATGCCTCCTCCTCAGGGCGTTTCAACCCGTTCATCAAATCGCGAATTTTGCTGCGCGCACTGACCTCCCCCTGGACATTGCCGCTCTCGGCGAACCTGCCCGCGGCAATGCGGTAGAGCTCTTCCGAGGTTTGGGGCTGCCGGGTGACGTTCAACCACCCGAGATAGAAGGAAAGCCATGCAATCTTGGGGTGATGCGCGAGATGCTCCCGCAGGCGACGCTCGGCAAGATCGACAATCCCGAGCTTCTCGGCTACGTCGGCGAAGCATTCCGAGGACTGCTCGGCAGCCGGTTGGGCGGCAAACTGTCGCTCGCACTCCTGGAGCTCGGCCATTTCCATCCCTTCGGCCTGAGCGTTTGTGCCAGCCAGCAGATAGAGCAGGAGAAGGGCCAAGAACCGCGCCGGTCGCATCCCGATATCTTACAGCTATTGATGACGACGGGCAGCCCAGAGGCTGCCCGTCTCGCTGTATCGTACCGATCAACCGCGGGGAGGATCGGTCGGAGGAGTGACACAGAACAGAACCGAGAGGGTCTCTTCAGTCCCCCCATTCCCTTCGTCAGAAGGCGTTGGATTGGGCCCGGGCGCCGCCACGTCCAACGCCGCGTTCGGAGGTAAAATCAACCCCAACTCGTGTCCAGGCCGGGCCGGTACATACTTCCGTGTCTTGGTGATCCTCAGCTTGAAGCCGATCTCGATGCCCCGCCACCGCTTGACGTATTCCTTGCCCCGGGGCTCCCTGCTCACCGCCTGCTCGTCTTCCTGCTGCGGCCTACCCTTGGTGAACGGTAAACTCATGACTGCGCTCCATTTCTGCTCCCGCTAGGCCGCGGGAGCACTGATCATTTCCGCGCTCTCCGGAAGCCCGCTGCTTCCTGGTCTCATCCCATCAACGTACGCACCCTGCCGTTCCCCTCATCTTGGAGTGGGGAAAGTGAATACTTCGTTTCTGTAGATTGATCCGCATATATAGAACAGATCACATCGATTCATCCCCTGCCGGACGGCAAGGAGAAGGGAAGGACTAACGGAGGGTGAACGTGGAAGTTTCGGACCGCAGGCGGGCTTTCCCGGGGAGGGTCGCCGTCACCTGCCAATCGAGCCGGGTCCCGGGCCGGATGTCGGCCAGCTTCGACTCCGGCACCTGGTACTGCATGGTATGGATCCCGCCCTCCTTAAAGATCGTGCCGGTCAGAGTGCGGATCTCCACCTCATAGGTCGCGCCCGGCGGGCCCTTCCAGACGAGGAGGCAGTTGCCGCGCGGCAGCACCGCCCCCTCCTCCACCTGCGAGACCACCTTCTCATATCCCCGGTAGGTGGGCTCGTGGTGTACGAGCGGCAGGCCCACGACGAGGAGAACGATCGCCGCCGCCGCGGCCGCCAAGGGAGCCCGCCGGACCCAACGGTGGGGATAGAGGAGTGACGGGGCGGCATGGCCGGCGTTGACCTCCACCGGCGCCGTTTTCCGCTCCACCTCGACCGCCAGCCGCCAGTCCTCGGCGCAGGCGGGACAGATCGCGGTGTGGTCCACGACGTCGCGGAGCGCGCCGGGCGGCAGCTCGCCGTGGACCGCCGCCCAGATCGTCTCCGGCGGCGGGCAGTCCTCCGGCCGCGGAGGAGTGCCTCCAGGGGCGGTGAAGGCGCGGCGGAGATCCTCGATCTCGCCGTCGTTCATCGGCCCAACCCCTTGGCTTCCAGGCAGCCCCGGAGGTCGGCGAGACCGCGGTAGACCAGGTTCTCGGCCTTCTTGGCGCTCCAGCCGAGGAGCCGCGCCGCCTCCGCCACCCGGTGCCCCTGGAGATGCAGGGTGACGGCCAGGCGGCGGGGGCGGACGAGGCGGCCGAGACAGTCCCGGATGGCCTGGCCGATCTCCCCGCCCGCGCACTCGCGCTCGGGGTCCGGTTGCGCCGACGCCGGATGGGTCTCGTGCCTCTCCTCTTCCAAGGGTACCTCCTGCCTTCTCCGCAGACGCCGGATCTCGTCGACGACCGCGCTGTAGGCCGCCTTCCTCAGATAGAACGACGAGAGCTCGGCTTTTCCTTCACTTCGGCGTTGGACCTCGAAAACGCGCAGGAGCGCCACCTGCACCAGATCGTCGGCGCGGTCGGCCAGCCAGGGAGGGCAGACCCGGGCCACGGCGCGCACCAGCTCCGCGCGCACCTGGGCAAGATCCTGCTCGAAACCGGAAGGGCCGGAAGAGATTGCCGTCGGCGTCTCGCTCTGCCCCGAAAAGAAGGCATGGGGATGTCGGTTGTGCAAATACCCTAACACGATCCTATGCCGGTGAGGGGTTCCGCCGCCAGCGTTCGTTCTTCTCCTGGAGAAAAGCTCGCGCACGGCCGTCCAATCGAAGGCCGTAGAGACCATGTCCCAATCGAAGGAGATCGAACCATGGCTACCCAGCCGCCCCAGATCCCGCAGGACCTCCACATCCCCACCCGGCCCCACGGCATCCTCCGGGGCCTGGAGAGGACCCCGTCCTCCCCCCAGTTCGAAGGCCGCTTCGGCCGCATGTTCCGCTCCCTGCCGCCCGCCCGGTTCACCGAGAAGGAGTTGCACGACCTGGCCGAGGCCATGGTGGCGGCCCCCTCCAACCCCGAGACCCCGGAGGACGCGATCCCTCCCGACGACGAGGAGAACACCGGTACCGCGACCGATCCCGGGATCAGCGCCGGCTATACCTACTTCGGCCAGTTCATCGACCACGACCTGACCTTCGACCCGGCGAGCAGCCTGGACAAGGAGAACGACCCCGACTCCCTGGTCGACTTCCGGACTCCGCGCTTCGACCTCGACTCCGTCTACGGCCGCGGCCCCGACGACCAGCCCTACCTCTACCAGGAGGATGGCGTCCGGATGCTCCTCGGCCGGCCGCTCACCGGCAACCCGCACGACAGCCGGTCCCGGGACCTGCCCCGCAACTCTCCCGAGAAGGGCCGCCGGCGGGCCCTGATCGGCGACCCCAGGAACGACGAGAACGTGATCGTCTCCCAGCTCCAGTCCGCCTTCCTGCGATTCCACAACCGGGTCGCGGACAAGATGGGCGCGACGAAGCCGTCCGACTTCCCCGCCGTCCAGAGGCGCGTGCGCTGGCATTACCAGTGGGCCGTGCTCTGCGACTTCCTGCCCACGATCCTCGGCCGGGCGACCCTGGGGGACATCCTCCCCCACCTCGCGGCCGGCACGACGAGCGACCGCAAGCCGGCCGACCTGCGCTTCTTCAAGTGGCGCAACGATCCTTTCATCCCGGTCGAGTTCTCGGCCGCCGCCTACCGGTTCGGGCACTCGATGGTCCGCCCCGTCTACCGGCTCAACACCACCCTGCCGGACCGACAGCCGATCTTCTCGAAGAACCTCGCCGGCAGCCTCGTGGGGTTCGGGGAGTTCCCCGCCAACTGGGCCATCGAGTGGCCGCTGTTCTTCAAGATGGGGAACAACCCGCCGGCCGGATCGCACCGCCTCCAGCCGGCGTACAAGATCGACTCCTCCCTGGTCAACCCGCTCCACGACCTGCCGAAGATCGTCGTCTCGACGATCCCCAACCTCGCCGAGCGCAACCTGCTCCGCGGCTGGCGGATGGGGCTGCCGTCGGGCCAGGCGGTGGCCCGCAAGATGGGAGTGCCGGTCCTCCCCGACGACAAGCTGCGGGTCGGCAAGGCGACCCACGACGACACCCCTAAGAACCGTCACCTGACCGAGATCTCCGCCGGGTTCAAGAACAACGCCCCGCTCTGGTACTACGTCCTGGCCGAGGCCCAGCAGGCCTTCCAGGCGAACGACACGCCGATCCGGCTCGGACCGGTCGGCGGGCGGATCGTCGGGGAGGTCTTCGTCGGCCTCCTGCTCGGTGACCGCCACTCCTTCCTCGCCCAGGAGCCCTGCTGGAAGCCGGACTATGCCGTGAACGGACGGTTCGGCATGGCCGAGCTGATCAACATGGCCCTCGAAGCCTGACCCCGCCCCCCTGTGGGGCGCCGGGACAGCCCGGCGCCCCAGGCACTACAATCCCCCTGCAAGATCTCCGGCGCGTTTCCCGTCCCTCCTGGAAAGGAGGGCTGGACATGCCCATTGCAGAGAGGAACGACCCCGATGATTCACACCAACCCATGAACGGCAAAACCGAGAACGTGACGACCCTGGAGGCGGCCCGCGCGGTGCTCCAGGAAACCTTCGGCTTCGCGGAGTTCCGCCCCGGGCAGGAGGAGGTGATCGGCCACCTCCTGGCCGGGCGGTCCGCCGCCGCCGTCTTCCCCACCGGCGGCGGCAAGTCGCTCTGCTACCAGGTCCCGGCCCTGCTGCTGCCCGGCCTCACCCTGGTGGTCTCGCCGCTCATCGCCCTGATGAAGGACCAGATCGACCAGCTCACGAGGCGCGGGGTGGCCGCCGCCCGCCTCGACTCGACCCTCACGGCCGACGAGGTCCGCGACCTGATGGGGGCCATCCGCGAGGGCGGCCTGCGGCTCCTCTACGTCGCCCCGGAGCGCTTCGGCAACGAGCGCTTCCGGGAGGCGATCTCGCGGGCCCGGGTGGCGCTCCTGGCGGTCGACGAGGCGCACTGCGTCTCCGAGTGGGGGCACAACTTCCGCCCCGACTACCTGAAGCTCGCCGGCTACGGCAAGCTCATCGGCGCCGAGCGCACCCTGGCGCTCACCGCCACCGCCACGCCGCAGGTGCTCGACGACATCAGGAAGGGCTTCGGGATCGCCCCGGAATGCGCCGTCCGCACCGGCTTCCACCGCGAGAACCTGACCCTCGCCATGACCCCCGTCCGCGCCAGCGACCGCGACGCCCTGCTGCTCGACCGGCTCGCCGCTCCTCCCGCCGGGCCGACGATCGTCTACGTCACCCAGCAGAAGACGGCCGAGGAGGTGGCGGCGACCCTGGCCCGGAAGGGGTTCTCCGCCCGCGCCTACCACGCCGGCATGGAGGACGACGAGCGGGCCCGCGTGCAGGACGAGTTCCTGGGCTCGCAAGACGCCGTCGTCGTCGCCACCATCGCCTTCGGCATGGGGATCGACAAAGCGGACATCCGCCGGGTGGTCCACTACAACCTGCCGAAGAGCCTGGAGAACCTGGCGCAGGAGATCGGCCGCGCCGGCCGCGACGGCTTGCCCGCGGTCTGCGAGACCCTGGTCGTAACCGACGACCTCTTGACCCTCCGGAACTTCGCCTACGGCGACACGCCGGACCTGGAGGCGGTGCGCGAGCTCCTCGCCGATCTCACCGGGCATCAAGAGACCGACGACATGGAGCTCTCCTTTTTCGACCTTGCGGGCCGCCACGACATCCGGCTGCTCGTGGTGCGGACCCTCCTCACCTACCTGGAGCTCGAGGGCTATCTCGCCGCCGGCACTCCGATCTACGGGGAGTACGAGTTCCGGCCGCTCCTCTCCTTGGAGGAGATCCTCGGCCGCTTCGAGGGGGAGCGCCGGGAGTTCCTCCGCGGCATCTTCCGGCAGGCGAGAAAGGCCAAGGTCTGGTTCCACATCGACCTCGAAGCGGCGGCCCGGGGCTTGAGCACCCCCAGAGACCGCCTGGTCCGCGCTCTCGACTACCTCGCCGAGCAGAAGCTCCTGGAGGTCCGCGCCGCCGGCCTGCGCTATCCCTACCGCTGGCTCCGGCGGCCCGACGACCTGGGGGCCCTGGCGCGGTCGCTCCACGAGCGCACCGTGGAGCGGGAGAGCCGCGAGATCGCCCGGCTCGACCAGGTGCTGGCTCTCGCCAGCCACGACGGCTGCCAGACCGCCTTTTTGGCCGGGCACTTCGGCGAGGTGCTCCCGCACCCCTGCGGCCACTGCTCCTGGTGCCTCCGCGGCCAGCCCGCGAAGCTCTTCCCGCCCACCCCCGTCCACCTCGACGAGAACCGCCTGCGCCAGGCGGCGAGCCTGCGCCGCGAGCTCACCTCGGAGACCCCCGAGATCGCGAAAGCCCTGGCCGGCCCGCGCGCCTTCGCCCGCTTCCTGACCGGCCTCCCCTCACCGCGGCTCACCCGCGCGAAGCTCAAGAGCCACCCCCTTTTCGGAGCTTTCGCCCAGGTCCCCTTCGCGGAGGTGCTGCGGCGGGTAGAGGAGATGACCCCATGATGCCGACGGTTCTCTGTCTGCTCGTTGCCGGCAGCATCGGCACTGCCGGCATTGCGATGCCCATGACCGGGACCCGCGTCCCGGAGCTGGCGATCTTCGACCGCACCGTCCGCGACCTCATGGAAAAGTGGCAGGTCCCCGGCGGTTCCTTGGCCGTGGTCAAGGATGGCAGGTTGATCCTGGCCCGGGGGTATGGATGGGCCGACCGGGAGGAGCATCAGCGCGTCCTACCGGACTCGCTCTTCCGCATCGCCAGTCTTTCGAAGTCGCTCACCGCCGCCGCGATCCTCAAGCTGGTGGAAGACGGCCGGCTGCGGCTCGACGACAGGGCGTTTCTCCTCCTCGGCGACCTCAAGCCTCAGGGCGGTACGAAGGTCGACAAGCGGATCGATCAGATTACGATCCAGAATCTTCTCCAGCATACGGGTGGATGGGATCCCGACAGGAGTTTCGATCCCATGTTCCGATCGCGCGAGATCGCCCGGACGATGGGGGTTCCCGCTCCGGCAAGCTCCGAGGCGATCCTCCGCTACATGCTGGACAAGCCTTTGCAGTCCGCTCCCGGAACCCACTATGCCTACTCGAACTTCGGCTATTGCGTGCTGGGCCGCGTCATCGAGAAGGTGACGGGCGAGCGGTACGAGGATTATGTCAAGACCCACATTCTGCGCCCGGCCGGGATCACCGGCATGCGCCTCGGTCACACCCTGCTCAGAGACCGGGCGCCCGGGGAGGTCCGTTATTACGGCTTTCCCGGCATCGGTCTCGCCCAGTCGGTTTTCCCAAGCGGTCCGGCGAAGCTGCCCTGGCCCTACGGCGGCTGGTACATCGAGGCCATGGACTCGCACGGCGGATGGATCGCCTCGGCCATCGACATGGCCCGCTTCGTCCGCGCCGTGGATGGCTGGGGCCATCCCCCGCAGATCCTGCGTCCGCAATCGATCCAACGGATGATCGCTCATCCCGCGCCGCCGGTCTGGAAAACGGGAGACGCCACCTGGTACGGCATGGGCTGGGAGGTGCGGCCCACGAACGGCGACGCCAACTGGTGGCACTCGGGATCGCTCGACGGCACGAGCACCCTCATGGTGCGGGCCTACAACGGCCTCACCTGGATCGCTTTCTTCAACTGCCGGCCGAAGGACTCCGACGGCTTCGGCGGAGAGCTGGACAGCGCGATGTGGCAGGCGGTCGGCGGCGTCACGAGGTGGCCGGGGCACGATCTGTTCCCCGCCGCACCAGGTCGCGGGTGATATCGGCCAGGGTGGGGGCGCCGGCGAGCGCCATGGCCAGGTCGAGCTCGTCGTGGAGCAGGCGCAGCGCGTACGCCGCGCCGGCCTCCCCATCGGCGGCGAGCCCCCAGAGGATCGGCCGGCCGACGAGGACCGCCCGGGCACCCAGGGCGAGCGCTTTCAGGACATCGGTGCCGCGCCGCACGCCGCCGTCCATCAGCACCTCGATCGAGTGGCCGCGGGCGGCCAGGGCATCGGCGATCTCCGGCAGGACCTCGATCGTGGCCGGCGAGGTGTCGAGCTGGCGACCGCCATGGTTCGACACCACGATGCCGGCGGCGCCCGCCTCGGCCGCGCGGAGGGCGTCGTCGGGCCGGACGATCCCCTTGATCACCACCGGTAGATGGGTGATCGATTGGAGCCAGGCCACGTCCTGCCAAGAGAGCGCCGGGTCCAAGAGAGTGGCGACGTAGGCGGCGAGCCCGGAATCGGCGACGGCTGGCGGCACGTCGCCATAGCCAACCGGCAGCATGTTGGCCACGGCGAGGCCCGGCGGCAGCCGGAAGCGGTTGCGGACGTCGCGCTCCCGGCGGCCGAGGAGCGGAGCGTCGACAGTGAGCACGAGGGCCCGGCAGCCGGCGGCCTCGGCCCGCCGCACGAGCCCCTCCGTGGCCTGGCGGTCGCGGTAGACATAGAGCTGGAACCACACCGGCCCAGAGGCGGCGGCCACCACCGCCTCGACGGGGGTGTTGGAGAGGGTGGAGAGGATCATCACCGTCCCCGCCGCTCCGGCGGCCCGCGCCGTGGCCACCTCCCCCTCCGGAGTGGCGAGGCCGTGAAAGGCGGTCGGGGCGACGAGGATCGGCATGGCGACCGGCTGGCCGAGGACCGTGGTCGCGAACTCGCGGCGAGAGACGTCCACCAGGACCCGGTAGTGGAGGGAGATGCGGTCGAAAGCGGCGCGGTTCTCGCGCAGCGTGACCTCGTCGTGGGCGCCGCTCACGTAGTAGCCGTAGGCCTCGTTGGAGAGCTTCTCGCGAGCGATGGCTTCCAAGTCGAAGACGTTGATGGGTTGCATGCCTCGATTCTAGCGGAGTGTTGACACTCCGCGGTGACTGTGTATACTCAGTATATGGATATGCACAGTGGCCTGGTCATCTCCCGGTCCGACGGCCGGCCGATGTACCTCCAGATCATGGAGCAGATCAAGCAGCGGGTGGCCGTGGGGGACTGGGCGCGAGGCGAGGAGATCCCCTCGATCCGCCAGCTCGCGGTGGCGCTCCGGGTCAGCGTGATCACGGTCAAGCGTGCCTATCTGGAGCTCGAGCGGGAGGGGGTGATCATCACCCAGCACGGCAAGCCGTCGACGGTTGCCGCCAACCCCGACCTCCGCCCCCGGCTCTATGACCAGGAGCTCGCGGAGCTTCTGGAACAGGTCGCCCGACTGGGCTCCCTGCTCGGCTTGACGCTCGAGGATCTCGTTTCCCGGCTGCGCGAAGCCGCTCACCGTACGACAGAGGAGGAATCATGACCGGCCTGGCCGTTCACTTCGAAGGCGTGAGGAAGGCTTATCCTCACTTCACGCTCGACGACATCAACCTGGCGCTCCCCACCGGGAGCATCATGGGCTTCATCGGCGCGAATGGCGCCGGCAAGTCCACGACGATCCGAATTCTCATGGGGCTCGTGCACCACGACAGCGGAGAAGTGCACGTTCTCGGGAAAACCATGCCTGGAGAGCAGGTCGCTGCCAAGCAGGAGATCGGCTTCGCCTCCGAGGACATGCGGCTCTATGGATCGGCGACGCTCGCCTGGCACATGGCCTTCATCCGCTCGATTTACCCGACCTGGGATGAGCCTTACGCGGAGAGCCTGCTCCGGCGTTTCGACTTGAAGCCGCAGCAGAAAATCAAAGGGCTCTCCCACGGCCAGCGGGTCAAGGCGGCGCTCCTCTTGATCCTCGCTCGGCGGCCTCGCTTGCTGGTGCTCGACGAACCGACCACCGGGCTCGATCCGGTCGCCCGGCACGAGGTTCTGGGGGAGCTGATGGAGGTTCTCGCCGACGAGCGGCGTACCATCCTCTTTTCCTCTCACAACACCCTGGACGTCGAGCAGATCTCGGATCAGATCACTTTCATCGACCGCGGCCGGATCATCGACTCGGGCGACAAGGAGACCTACCTCGATCGCTGGCGGCGCCTGCGGCTCGACGTTCCGCCCGGCGTCGCCCTGCCCGCGCTTCCCGGCATCGTGGAAGCGGCGGGGACCGGCCGGCTGACCGTATTGACCACGAACCGTTTCGATCCCGCCATGGCCGCGGCCTGTCAGGACGCGGGGGCCACCGTCCACGCGGTGGACCCCATGACCTTGGAAGAGATCTTCGTCGCCAACGTACAGAGCCGAAGGGAAGG
>JAXDLD010000715.1:0-9797 GCA_034666805.1 Acidobacteriota bacterium | reverse complement strand
GACGACCTCCAGGGGAGTGAACTCGAGCGCCACCGAGCCGCCCACGTCGGTCGCGAGATTGGCGACCCGCGGCTCCAGGAGCGTCGTCTCTACGGGTAAGGGGAGGCTCCGGCTGTGGATCGGCTGCAGGAAGATCTTCGCCCAGCGCTTCGGCGGCTCGGTCCCCAGCCGGAAGCGGACCTTCTGCTCGCGCTGGAGCGGCCCCAAAAAGCGTGTCTTCTTCCAGCTCCCCCCCTCGTAGACGTCGAAGCTCCCGGCCTTGAAACGCAGCTCGCGATCGGGGTTGGCGGGCGTCTCGTCCTGCATCCTCAAGGCCACCTCGCGGCTGTCGCGGATGACGCCGATCGAGTCCAGGTTGACCGAGTCGGAGAAGCCCGCCGCCTCGAGGACCGTGCCGGTGCCGACGCCCCGCCCCACGATGTACGGCGAGCGCACCCGCGGCAGGATGGCGAAGAGCGGCACCGCGAGGACGACGATGGCGGCGACCGAAAAGGTGAGGAACCCCTTGAGCGGCAGCTCGGCGAGCGCCGGCTCCTCGCGGCCGAAACCCGCCAGCACGTGGAGGAAGGCGAAGCGGGTGAGAAGGACCATGCCGAAGGCGCAGAAGCAGAGCAGGTAGAGCGCGATCGAGGGGTGGACCGACGTTCCCATGCTGGCGAGAAAGAGGAAGAAGACGCCGAGCGCCGCCTGCCACTTGTCGCGCTCCCGGCTCAGCGAGAAGAGCTTGACTAAGAGGGCGAAGAGACAGAGGTGGACGACCGGATGGACGAGCCGGCCGTGACCGAGGACCAAGAGGTCGACGACGAAGATCGGCAGGTAGGCGAAGCCGATGACGTTCATCGCCCACAGCGGCAGCCAGCGCGGCGGATCGAAGCTCGCCCGGCGGAGGAAGAGGATCACCCCCAACGCATAGAGGAGGAGCACCGGCCACTCGACGATCTCGTTGAAAGGCAGGGGGAGCGGCGCCAGAAGCGCGAGAAGGCCGAGGAGGTACCGCTTCTGGCGGCCGAAAGTCATACGGCGATCCTCATGGGCTCCATATGGACCCGCAGCTCCGGCGCCCGCGGGTCGGAGGAGGAGAGCGGCTCGGCGCGGCGGGCGAAGTCGGCCGGGGCGACCAGGGCGAGCGCCTCCAGGATGCGCAGACGCTGGCGCGGGCCGCCGGCGAAGGGGAGGGCGAGGTCGCGGGTCACCAGCTCGACGTCGTAGCCGCGCCCCAGGTGGTCCAAGGCCGCCGTGGCCGCCTCGGAGACCAGGCGCTCGAAGCGGGTCTTCGCGGCCGGGTCGGCGAGCGTGCCCACGGCGTTGTCGAAGAGGATCGCCAGGCGCCGGCTGCGCTCCGCCTCGCGCTCCATGTAGATGAGCTGGCCGGTCCGCGCCGTCTGCTTCCAGTGGATGGCGCGCGGGTCGTCGCCGCGGCGAAAGGCGCGGAGCGCGTGGAGGTCGTGCCCCCAACCGGCGCGGCGGCTCCCCTCCTCCCCCTGCTGGTACGAGCTCTCCCGCCGGGTCTCGGCGGCGGCGAAGATCTCCGGGAAGACCAGCACCTCGAGCCCCACCCGGTAGCGCACCCCCTTGGTGAAGAAGCCGAAGGGGAAGAGCGAGGAGACGTGGGCGTAGGGGAAGCTGTGCCGGCCGCGGGTGGGGATCATCATCTCGATCTGCCCGACGCTCCGGCCGCGGCGCGGCAGGTAGGGGACGAGGAGCGGCTGGGCCGAGCGGGCGACGGAGAAGAGGAGGAACCAGCGCGGCAGAAGCCGGCTCCGGCTCTTGAGCGTGAAGGGGAGCGAGAAGGCGCGGTTGGCGAAGACCTCGTCGGGCGGGTCGAGCTCGACGTCCAGCCGGCGGACGTTGCCGCGCGAGGCGATCCCGGAGACGACGAGCGCCCCGAGCATCATAGCGAGGACCATGTAGAGGGCGTTGTTGCCGGTGTTGGTGGCGGCGATCGCCACCACCAGGGTGAGGAGGACGAACCAGAGCCCGACCTTGGTGATGCGGATACCTTCGGGGGCGGAGCGGCGCATCCTACACCTGCCCTACACGGGGACCGGGGTCGCCCCCACGACCCGCTCGACCGCCTTGCGCGCGCTGTCCAAGTCGGAGGTGCCGCGCTTCAGCACCACCCGGTGGGCGAGCACCGGGGCGGCCAGGCGCTGGACGTCGTCGGGGATGGCGTAGCCGCGCCCCTCGCAGAGGGCCATGGCCTGGACCGCGCGGTAGAGGCTCTGCACGCCGCGGGTGGAGACCCCGAGCAGGAAGTCGCCCCCCCGCCGGGTCACCTCGGCGAGCGAGAGCATGTAGTCGGCGAGCTTGTCGGCGACGTGCACCCGGCGCACCCGCTCCTGAAGGTCCAGGAGCTCGTCCCGCGACAGCACCGGCTCCAGGGTCTCCAAAATCTCCTCGACCCCGCCCGAGAGCAGGAGCTCGCGCTCGTCGGCCCGCGGCGGGTAGCCGATGAAGAGCGACATCAGGAAGCGGTCGAGCTGCGACTCCGGCAGGGGGAAGGTCCCCTGGTACTCCAGCGGGTTCTGGGTGGCGAGGACGGTGAACGGCTCGGGGAGGGTGTAGCGCTGGCGCTCGACCGAGACCTTGCGCTCGCTCATCGCCTCTAAAAGCGCCGACTGGGTCTTCGGAGTAGCGCGGTTGATCTCGTCCGCCAGGACGACGTTGGCGAAGAGCGGCCCGGGGATGAACTCGAAGGACTGGAGCTTCTGGTTGAAGATCGAGACCCCGATGATGTCCGAGGGCAGGAGGTCGCTGGTGAACTGGATGCGCTGGAAGGAGAGGCCGAGCGAGCGGGCGAGGGCCTGGGCGAGGGTGGTCTTCCCCACGCCCGGCACGTCCTCGACTAAGACATGCCCCTTGGCGAGGAGGCAGATGCTCGCCAGGCGGATGACCTCGCGCTTGCCGCGGATCACCCGGGCGACGTTCTCCTCCAGGAGCCGGATCGGCTCGGCGGCACGGGACGCGTCGAACGCGTCGGTCGTCTCGAGGACAGATGGTTCCATGGAGAGAGTGTACGGTCCTAGCTCCGTGTGCGCTGGGCGCGGTCGCCCGTTGTGGCCGTTTCAGCTCAACAAATTATAGCGGATGATCGCCCAGATCGCCGAGAAGCCGTCCTTCCAGCCGATCTTCTTGCCCTCGGCGTAGGTGCGGCCGCGGTAGGAGATGGGGACCTCGTAGATGCGCGCCCCGCTCTTGGCGAAGCGGGCGGTGAGCTCGGGCTCGATGCCGAAGCGGGCGGATTTCAGGACGGAGGGATCGAGGACCTCGCGGCGGAAGACCTTGTAGCAGGTCTCCATGTCCGACAGGTTGATGTCGGTCAGCATGTTCGAGAAGGTCGTCAACAGGCGGTTGCCCACCGAGTGCCAGAAGAAGAGGACGCGGTGGGCGGGGCCGCCGAGAAAGCGCGAGCCGTAGACGACGTCGGCCTCGCCCCCGAGGATGGGGGCGAGGAGCCTCGGGTAGTCGGTGGGGTCGTACTCCAGGTCGGCGTCCTGGACCAAGAGGATGTCGCCGGTCGCCGCCAGGAACCCGGTGCGGATGGCGGCCCCCTTCCCCTGGTTGACCGCGTGCTCGATCAGGCGGAAGGGCGGGGTGCCGGCGCGCTCAAGCTCCCGGAGGAGGTCCCGGGTGCCGTCCTTCGAGCCGTCGTCGACGACCACCATCTCCAGCTCGACTCCGTCGGGGAGCGGCGCTCGCGCCACCCGAGCGAGCATTTCAGAGACGGTGGCGCGCTCGTTGTACGCCGGGATGACGACGGAGAGACGCATGGGGCGGTAGTGTACTTCAGGAAGGCAGCTCCACCCCCGCCATCAGCCAGAGCATCACGGCCTTCTGGGCATGCAGCCGGTTCTCGGCCTCGTCGAAGATCCGGCTCCACTTGCCGTCGGCGACCTCGGCCGCGACCTCCTCGCCGCGGTGGGCGGGCAGGCAGTGGAGGAAGACGGCGTCCGCGCGCGCCTCGGCCATGAGAACCGGGGTGACGGTGAAGCCGTGGAAGGCCTTGAGCCGTTTCTCGGCCTCCCCCTCCTGGCCCATCGAGGCCCAGACGTCGGTGTAGACGCAGGAGGCTCCGGCGACCGCCGCCATGGGGTCCTCGGTCAGCTCGATCCGGGTGCCGGCGGCGGCCGCGTCATGGCGGGCGAGATCGGCGTAGTGGGGGTTGACCTGGTAGCCGGCGGGCGAGGCGACCGCGATGTCCATCCCCACCTTGGCGGCGCCGAAGAGGAGCGAGTGGGCCATGTTGTTGCCGTCGCCCACATAGGCGATCTTCCGTCCCCGGAGGTCGCCGAAGACCTCGGTCAAGGTGAAGTAGTCGGCCAGCGCCTGGCAGGGGTGGAGGTCGTCGGTCAGGCCGTTGATCACCGGCACCGAGCCGTACTTCGCGAGGTCGAGCACCGTCTGGTGGGCGAAGGTCCGGGCCATGATGCCGTCGACGTAGCGCGAGAGGACCTGGGCGGTGTCGCTGATCGGCTCGCCGCGGCCGAGCTGGATGTCGCGGCTGGAGAGGAAGAGGGCATGGCCGCCCATCTGCACCATGCCGACCTCGAAGCTCACCCGGGTGCGGGTCGAGGACTTCTCGAAGATCATGCCCAGGCTCTTGTCCGCCAAGGCGGTGCGGTACTTCAGAGGGTTGGCCTTGACGTCGGCGGCCAGGCGGAAGAGGCCGGCGACCTCGGCCGCCGTTAGGTCGTGGACGGAGATCAGGTGGCGCGGTGCGGGCATGGAAGCTCCTGTTTTAGTTTGCAAGAGATTTTCAGACCGGGTCGCGCTCGATCGGCATGGTCATGCAGCGCGGACCGCCGCGCGCCCGGGAGAGCTCGTTGGCGGCGAGGGTGATGACCGTCCGGCCGCCCCCGAGGAGGTCATGGTCGCCGGTCACCGCCTCCTCCTCGGTCAGCACCCGGAAGCCTCGCCGGCCGAGCTCCTCGATCGTCTTCCTGTTGCGGCTGTAGAGCACGAGGACCCCGGGGGCGAGAGCGAAGGCGTTGGCCCCATCGGTCCACTGCTCGCGCTGCTGTTCGATGGCGTCGGCGGCGCCGCCGCAGGGCACCACCTCGAGATCCATCCCCAATGTGGCGAGGGCGGAGAGCAGCGAGGGCCGAACGGTGAAGCTCAGCTCGCGGGCGTAGAGGTCGACATAGTAGACGAACGCCGCCTCCCGGCCTCCCGGCTCGATGACTGGCAGGTGCGCGAGGCAGGTGTTGCGGTCGATCAGGGTGAAGACGGTGTCCAGGTGCATGTAGGAGCGTTTGACCGGCATCTCGACGAGGATGAGGTGCCGGAAGGAGGTCTCCTCGCGGCGCAGGTACTCGGCGAGGACTTCGACCCCGCGCCGGTCGGTGCGCTCGCTCATCCCCATGAGGACGATCTCCTTCGAGGCCACGAGCACGTCTCCACCTTCGAGGCTGGGGTAGGGGTAGAGCGGGTCGTGCTGCGGCGCGCCGGCCGGCGGGACGTCGATATCGAACAGCGCGGCGTAGCCCTGGAGCGCGGGGTGATAGTTGAACAGGTTGCGCGACAACAGGGGCTCGCGCTCGCGCGCCGGGGTCGCCATGGACGGGCAGACGACGCGATCGCCGAGCACGAGCTGCGAGTCGCGCTGGAAAAAGTAGTTGGGCAGTGGAGCGAGGTCGAAAAACTTGCGCCCGCCCGCCTCGACCGCGTCGGGGCTCGCCAGAGAGCCCTCGATGAGCGTCGCGGCGAGCTGGTCCGCCGGCAGCTCAGAGAGCCGGCGGACGAGCCCCGAGGCGACGCCGTAGTCGTGCTCCAACTCGTCGAGCAGGCGGCGCCGCGGTCCCTCCTCGCGGAGGACCGCGGCGAGGAGCGTCTCGCCGTCGAGCACCTCGATCCCGGCCTTTTGCATCACCTGGGTGAACCGGTCGTGCTCCTCGCGCGCCTCGTCGCCATAGAGGATGTCGTCGAAGAGGAGCTGTTCCATCATCGAGGGAGGCATGCGGTCGATCTCGCGCCCCGGGCGATGCACGAGGACGCGGCGCAGCCGTCCGATCTCAGAATCCACTTGGATCCGCATAGTTGCTTTCGGGTGTCGTCGGGTGCTTCTTCGGATGTTTGGGAGGCGGCTTCGAGCGCCGCCGGTCGCCTGCCGTTTTATGGATTGCGCGTGCCGGACCCGGCGCGGCGGCGCATTGTATCATCCCCCCCATGCCCGAGCGACCCGCCTCCGATCAGCCCCAGAACCCCCTCCACGACCGCTACGCCTCGCGCGAGATGGCCCGCCTGTTCTCGGCCGCCCACCGCTTCGGCGAGTGGCGGCGGCTGTGGATCACCTTGGCCGAGTGCCAGCGCGAGCTGGGGTTGCCGATCACCGCGGCCCAGATCGCCGCCTTGAAGGCGGTCGCCGGCGACCTCGACCTCGACCGGGTGGCCGAGCTCGAGCGGCGGACCCGGCACGACGTGGTCGCTCATCTCCGCCACTATGCCGAGCAGGCGGACCGGGTCGAGCCGGGGGCGGGCGGCATCCTCCACCTGGGGGCGACCTCCGCCTTCTTGACCGACAACACCGACGCCCTCCTGACCCGCGACGCCCTGCGGCTCCTGGAGAGGCGCCTGGCGGCGGCGGCCACGGCGCTCGCCGGCTTCGCCCGCCGCACCAAGGACCTCCCCACCCTCGCCTACACCCACTTCCAGCCGGCCCAGCTCACCACCGTGGGCAAGCGCGCCTGCCTCTGGCTGCAGGACCTCCTCATGGACCTCGAAGAGTTGCGGCACCGGTTGGCCGGCCTGCGCTGCCGCGGGGTGAAGGGGACGACCGGGACCCAGGCGAGCTTCCTCACCCTCTTCGGCGGCGACGCGGAGAAGGTGCGGGCGCTCGACCGCCTCTTCGCCGAGCGGCTGGGCTTCGCCGCGAGCTTCCCCGTCACCGGCCAGACCTACCCGAGGAAGCAGGACAGCCAGGTCCTCCAGACCCTGGCCGGGATCGCCGAGAGCTGCCACAAGTACGGCACCGACCTCCGCCTCCTCCAGGGGGTGGGCGAGCTCGCCGAGCCCTTCGACGCCGAGCAGGTGGGCTCCTCGGCCATGGCCTACAAGCGCAACCCGGTGCGGGCCGAGCGGATGTGCGGCCTCGCCCGCCGGCTGATCACCGATAGCTTGAACGGCCCCTTGAACGCCGCCACCCAGTGGCTGGAGCGGAGCCTCGACGACTCGGCCAACCGGCGGCTGGTGCTCCCCGACTCCCTTCTGACCGCCGACGCGGTCGTCGGGCTCGCCGCGCACATCGCGGCGGGCCTGACGGTCCGCGAAGCGACGATCGCCGCCCGGGTCGCCCGCGAGCTGCCCTTCATGGCCACCGAGACCCTCTTGATGGAAGCCGCCCTCCGCGGCGGCGACCGCCAGCTCCTCCACGAGCGCCTCCGCGGCTACAGCCTGGCCGCCCAGGGGGAAATCGAGCAGGGGGGAGAGAACCGGCTGATCGACCGGATCGTCGCGGACCCCGACTTCCGGCTGACCCGGGAGGAGGTCCAGCCCTGGCTCGACCCGCGCCTTTTTACCGGCCGCTCGGCGGCCCAGGTGGAAGAGTTTCTGGAGGAGGTGGCGGGGCCGGCCCTGGAGAATGTCGAGAGCGCTAGCGTCGAAGCGCCACGGGTCTAGTGAATATGACGCAGCGGCATGCCGAGATGTGGCAATGTGGCGAAATTTGAGATGTGCTACTATCCGTTCCAGCGCAAGCTAGTACCAGCGCCGCAGGACCCACACACTCGCCATAGGGGAGGTACCGACGAGCATGGATCATACGGCACTGCCACCACAGCCGTCAGGAGATGAGAGCAAGCCCCATGCCGGGCGAGCCCAACGACTCGACCGGCCAGCACCACCCGGGCGAGCGACCTTCCTCCCCGGCTCCCAGCGGACCCCTCTCTCCTTCCTCCCCCTCCTGGTCCTGCTCCTCCTCCCGCTCCTCACCACCGCCTGCTCCACGACCCGGCCGACCCTGCGCCCCAGCGGTCCCCGCACCTCGGGGATGATCGAGCGCGGCATCGCCTCCTGGTACGGGCCGGGGTTCGACGGGCGCCGCACGGCGAGCGGCGAGCGCTACCGGCGGACCTCGATGACCGCCGCCCATCGGAGCCTCCCCTTCGGCACCCGGGTGCAGGTCAAGAACGTGGAGAACGGCGCCACGGTGGTGGTGACGATCAACGACCGCGGCCCCTTCGCCCGCGGCCGGGTCCTCGACCTCTCCTACCAGGCAGCGCGCGAGCTGGGCGTCTCGGGCCCGGGGACGGCGAACGTCGAGCTCGCAATCCTGGGTGACGATCCGCCAGCGACCCGCTACACGGTCCAGGTCGGCGCCTTCAGCGATCCCGACTACGCGCTTCTCCTCCACCGCGAGCTGAAGCGCACCTACCCGGAGGCCTACGTCCACTCCGACGGCATCTGGAACCGCGTCCAGGTCGGGCTCTTCACCGACCGTGAGAACGCCGAGGACCTCCGCCGCGAGCTGGGAGCCATGGGGATGTCGGCGATCGTGGTGGCCGCCGCGCACTAGGCGCGGCGGTTCACCGCTTCCGGCAACGCGCTTACTTCCGCCGGACCACGACCGGCACCGACGCTCCCGCCGGCACGCCCTCGGCCCGGATGCGGAGCTTGTGGACGGACTTGCCCGGAGCACAGGAGGTGACGGTCAGAGTCACGGGCTTGCCGTCCCGCCCCTTGAAGTCGCTCGTTGGCTGCAGATCGTTGCAGGCGCCGAGGGTTGCCGGCACCTCGGTCTCGACGCCGTCCAGCACGAGCGGCCCCGCCTCGTTCGAGTTGACGATCCAGAACCTCGCCTCGCCGTCCTTCCCCGGCGGTCCCGACAGTCCCGCCAACGGTGGCTCGACGTAGAGGTGCCCCGGCTCGATCACGTCATAGCTCGCCCGGTTCCCGGTGAGGCGGACCAAGACATAGTGCGAGAAGCCGCCGCGGTCGGGCGAGGCATAGAACGGCGCCCCGGCGCCCCCCGCCACGAAGTACTCGATCCCATCGTGATTTTCGGCCGGCTCGCGCCAGTAGAGGTGCTCGTGGCCGGCGAAGACCGCCCGCACGGGGTAGCGCCGGAAAAGCTCGTGGAGAGCGATGCGATCGAAGATGGCGGGATGGCTCTGCCCCTGCGGAGGATCGATCTTCGGCGAGGAGTAAAACTCGGTGTGGCAGAAGATGAAGATGGCGCGCGCCCCCTTGTTCGCCTCCAGGTCCTGCTTCAGCCAGGCGAGCTGGTCACCCGAGATCTCGTCCGGGGTGCCGGGGACGTCGGTGTCCAGGCTGATGAAGTGCGCCCCGGCATAGTCGAAGGAGCCGTAGAGCCGGCCGAAGCTCTTCTCGAAGACCTGCTCCGAGCAGGGCGGCCCGCACAGCTCGGCTTCCGGGATCGACGGCGGGCAGTGCTGGCCGCTGTGGATCTCGTGGTTGCCGGGCGCGTTGAAGAGCGGCGCGCCGCCGCGCTTCGCCAAGTCGAGGAAGGCGTCGTACTCCCCGTCGAGCTCCGCCCGGGTGTCGCAGTAGCCGTAGACGGTGTCGCCGGACCACAGGACGAAGGCGGGGCGCACGAGGGCGATCTCGTCGAAGATCGTCTTCACGACCCGGGGCATCGGCGCCCCCTTGGCCGTGGGGCGGTTGTCGCCGCCGACGACGAAGGTCACGTCTCCCGCCGTCCCCACGGCCGGTTCGAGCGCCGCCACGACGCTCTTGAGCGGCCGCTCGGTGGTCGCTTGCAGGGGTGGCGGCAGCGGCATCGCGAGCGCCAGCAGGATGGGGAGAATGGCGACGGCGCCGCGCAAAGCGCCCCTGCTTCCGAT
>JAXDLD010000714.1:0-8131 GCA_034666805.1 Acidobacteriota bacterium | reverse complement strand
GGAGTCGCCGGGTCGTCCCGCCGGAGCGACTCCCAGGCGGAGAGGAGGACCCCGACGTTCTTCCGCGGCTCCAGGGTCCCTATATAGAGGATGTACCCCTCCGGGGCGCCGAGCTCCCGGCGGATGGCCGCCACCTCCTCCCGGGAGCCGGGGGTGAAGGACGGATCGACCCCCTCGTAGACCACTCGCACCCGGTCGGCGCAGGCCGGGAAGTGGAAGGCGAGGTCGGCCGCGGTGGCCTGGGAGACGGCGATCACCCGCCGCGCCCGGTCGAGCGAGCCCTCGAGGAAGGGGAGGATGCTGAAGCGCACCTTGGCGGTGTGGGTTTCGGGGTAGAGGACGGTCGTCAGGTCGTGGATGGTGACGACCGCCGGCAGCGTCTTGACCCGGGAGGCGAGGGGCAGCGTCATCAGGGGAGACCAGAAGAGGTCGACGTCCCCCCGCGCCAGCCGGCGGGGGAGCTGCACCTGCTGCCAGATCACCCCCAGTGGCGCCGGCTGCACCTCGATCGCCACCCCGGCCGCCTCCAGCTCCTCGGCCCCCCGCGGCCGTTGGTGGCAGACGCCGAGCAGGCGAGGAGCGCCCTCCTGCCGCGCCAGGGCGAGAAGGAGGTTGCGGGTATAGACCCCGATCCCCGTCTCCTCCGGCACCAGGGCCCGGAGGTCGACGGCGAGGGTGGGGCGGGAGGCGCTCGGCATGGCGGGGATCTTATCCCCCGGACAGGGCGGCTTGCACCCTACACCCTACACGGCTACCATGTATAGGAGGATGATTCAGTCATTCGCCGATTCGACGACGGCTGATCTCTTCGTGGAGCGCCCGAGCCGCGCTGCCCGACGCATCCCGAAGAACCTCTGGCTCATCGTACGGCGGAAGCTGAAGTGGCTCGACGTGGCCCAGCGCCTCTCGGACCTGGCAAGCCCTCCGGGAAACCGGCTGGAGGCCCTCAAGGGAGATCAGCGGGGCCGCTACAGCATCCGCGTGAACGATCAGTACCGCTTGACCTTTCGCTGGGAAGGAAACCATGCCTATGAAGTCCGATGCGAGGATTATCACGCGTGACCCCGCGTGGTTGGGGCCGGCCATCCATCCAGGTGAAATGCTCCGGGAGGAGTTCCTCAAGCCCCTGGGCCTGACGCAAGCCGAGGCCGCTCGGCAACTCGACATGTCGCTCAATCGGCTGAACGAGCTCGTGCTGGGTAAGCGGGGAGTCACGGCGGATACCGCCCTTCGCTTGGCCCAGAGATTCAAGACGACGCCACAGCTCTGGATGCACTTGCAGGCCGATTGGGACCTGCACGAAGCGCTACGGAAGGGATCCGCGGCCTGACCCCGGCCTGACCGCAGCCTGACAGCCCTCGAGCGGCCCCTCACCCTTTCCGCACCTCCCGGTCCACCCCGCGGACGAAGAGGAGCAACCCGAGGCAGGCGAGGAAGAGCACTCCCGAGACGATGGCGGCCGGGAGAGCGGTCTCTCGGTGACCGGCGAGGAAGGTCTCCAGGGCCGCGGTCAAGAGCCACATCTGGACGATCAGCAGGAGGACGATGAGGGCGAGGGCGCCGTCGATGGCGGTCAACCCCCGGCGCTCGGGGTGGGAGTGCGGTCCTCTCGGGTCCTTCATCTCAAGCCTCTTCGCTGAGCTCGACGCCGGTCGCGACCAGCTCGCCGGCCCGGCGTTCGAGAGTGATCCGGGGCAACGGTCGCTGCGGCGGGCCGGCCAAGACCCGGCCGTCCTTGACCGAGAAGAGCCCCTCGTGGCAGGGGCACTCCAGGCGACTGCTGTCGTGCGCGTAGTAGACGGCGCAGGAGAGGTGCGTGCACTTCTGGCTGTAGGCCGCCCAGGCGTCCTCCCCATGCCTCACGAGGATGCAGGGGTCGTGGGGGCCAGGGTAGCGGAAGAGCTTGACCCCGCCCACCGGCAGCTCCGCAAGCGTCCCGACCGGCCGGACCGGGTAGACCGGCCGGCGCGCGAACCAGCTCCGGACGAGGATCCAGGCGTTGCCTACGAACATCCCGAGGCTCGTCAGGACGAGGAACTTGGCGAGCTGCCGGCGGCTGACGTAGCGCTCGTCGGCGCTGTAGATCGAGATCTCCTCGCGCCAGAGGGGCTCGGCACCTTCTCGTGGCGGCCCTTTCATCCCTCCTCCTCAAAAGGTTCCCAGAGGTCGTCGGCGACGTCCAGGCTCTCGGTGGCACGGACCACCACCGCCGTCGCCCCCGGCGGCATCATCATGAAAACCTTGGTCTTGACCGTTTCGTTGCCGAACTGGAAGACGTTGACCGGGCTCTCCCGCCGCTCGCGGGCGATCTCGTCCGGCGTCACGTAGGCCAGGGCCTGGCTCGGGCAGACCGTGGCGCACATCGGCCGCTTGCCCACCGACGTGCGGTCGTAGCACATGTCACATTTCATCATCAATTCGAGCTTGACCATCATCTTGGGGATGCCGAACGGGCAGGCGAGGACGCAGTTGGAGCAGGCCACGCAGCGCGGCTTGAGCGCCGACTGCACCACCCCGTCCTCCCCCTTCTTGATCGCGTCGGCCGGACAGACCTCGGCGCAGGTCGGATCGTCGCAGTGCATGCAGATCGCCGGCACCGTAGCGATCGAGTTTCCGCGGTCGAGGTAGTCGACGGTGATCATCGGCACGCCGCGGTGGGTGTCGCACTCGGCGCAGGCGTTGACGCAGGAGAGACAACCGATACAGCGCTCGGGATCGATATAAAACTCATAGCCGAACATCGCTCTAGCGCCCTCCCACGATCGGCAATCGCTGGCTTGGGGCCTTGCTCTCCGGACGGGGGAAATCGGCCGGCAGCTCGGATCTCACCCACTCGGGCGGCCCCGCTGCTTTTTCGATCCGGCAGGCGGAGACCTTGAATTCGGGGATCTTGCTCCGCGGATCGAGAGTGCGGTGGGTCAGCCGGTTGGCGCTCCGCCCGCCGGGCCAGTGATAGGCGATGAACACCGTGTCCGGACGGATGGTGCGGACGACCATGGCCTGGAGGGTGATCGCATCGCGCCGGGTCGTGATCGTCACCCAGTCGCCGTCGGCGACGCCGTGCGCCTCCGCCAGGCGGGGATGGAGCTCCAGGCGCGGATGGGGGAAAGGCTCGACGAGCGGCCCAATGCGGCGGGTCTGGGTGCCCGAGAGGTATTGCCCGACTACCCGCCCCGTCGTCAGGTAGGTGGGGAATTCGGGCGCCACGGGATCGCCGCTCTCCCGCCAGGGGGCGAGCATGAAGCGGGCCTTGCCGTCGGGGTGGAAGAAGCGGCCGCCTTCGAAAAGGCGCGGGGTGCCGGGGTGATCCTCGGTGGGGCAGGGCCAGAAGATCCCCATCTCGCGATCGATCCTCTCGTAGGTGATCCCGGCGTAGTCGGCGACCCCACCCGCCGAGGCGAGGCGGAGCTCGGCGAAGATCTCGCGCGGCTCTTTGTAGGGGAAAAACCTTTCTTTTCCCAGACGCCGGGCGAGCTCGACGTAGATCTTGCTGTCGGCCCAGGCGTCACCCGGTGGATCGACGGCCTTTCGGATGTGCAGCACCCTCCCCTCGGCGCTCGCCACCACCCCCTCCTCCTCTTCCTGCAGGCTCCCCGCCAGGACCACGTCGGCGTACTGCGCGGTCTCCGAGAGGAAGAAGTCGGTGACGCAGAGGAGCTCCAGCTTCTCCAGGGCCTCGCGGGTGAAGCGGGCGTCGGGGAGCGAGACCAGGGGGTTGAAGCAGATCGAGATCAGGGCCTTGATCTCGCCTTTGTGGATCGCCTCCATGATCTCGACCGCCGACAGGCCGGCCTGGGGGATCTCCTCGGGCGCCACCCCCCAGACCCGGGCCACGTGCTCGCGGGCCGCGGGGTCGGCGATCGAGCGCTGGCCGGGGAGCTGGTCGCACTTCTGGCCGTGCTCGCGACCGCCCTGGCCGTTGCCCTGCCCGGTGATCATCATGCAGCCGGCGCCGGGGCGGCCGATCTGGCCGAGAGCGAGAGCAAGGTTGATCACCGCCGAGCAGTTCTCGACCCCCTTCGACTGGTGCTCGATGCCGCGGGCGTGGAGGAGGACGGCGCGGTCCGCCTCCCCCAACCAGCGGGCCGCCTGCTCGATCGCCTCCGGCCGGACCCCGGTCACCGCCGCCACCCGCCGCGGGTCCCACGCTTGAGCCTCCTCCGCCACCGCTTCGAAGCCCACCGTGTGGGCGGCGATGAACTCGCGGTCCTCCCAGCCCTCGCGCAGCACGACATGGAGGAGCCCCTGGAGGAGGGCGAGGTCGGTCCCCGGCCGCACCGGGAGGTAGAGATCGGCGTTCCGGGTGATCGGGGTGCGCCGCGGATCGGCGACGATCAGCTTGCCGCCCCGGTCGCGGCACTGCCAGAGGTACTGGGTGGTGATCGGCGCGCACTCGCCGACGTTGGCGCCGATGACGAACGCCACCTGGGCCTCCGGGATGTCGCTCCAGGGGTTGGGCGAGCGGTCGACCCCGAAGGCCAGCTTGTAGGCCGTCCCCGCCGAGACCATGCAGAGCCGGCCGTTGTAGTCGACATGTCGGGTGCCCACGGCGAGCCGGGCGAACTTGCCCACGAGATACGCCTTCTCGGTGGTGAGCGAGGCCCCGCCGTAGACCGCCACCGCGTCCTTGCCGTGCTTCTCCTGGATCTCCCGCACCCGCCGGGCGACGAAGCCGAGCGCCTCGTCCCAGCCGGCGGGCCGGAAACCGGCATCGGTGCGGAGGAGGGGCGAGAGCAGCCGGTCCGGGTGGTTCCCCTGGAGGTAGCGCCGCACCCCCTTGGGGCAGAGCATGCCGCGGTTGAACGGGAACTCCTCCCAGGGCTCGAAGCCCACCACCTGGCCGCCGCGGACCTTCAACTGGATGCCGCACTGCTGGCCGCAGAAGCAGCAGTGGGTCTTGACCAGCTCGTCGGGGGAATGGGTCCGCTCCTCGCCCCAGCCGCCCGGCGGCGTGAAGGCGAGGTGCGGCCCGAAGCGTTCCTGGAGATCGTGCAAGGGGAGCGGCGGCTTAGCCACGGGCGGCCTCCTTCTGCTCGAGCTGTGCGCCCGCGAGGGTCTTCCGCTTGCAGGCGGGGCAGAGGTCCTGCCAGCTCCCGGAAGAAAAACCCGAATAGTCGAAGCCCAGCTCGCCGAGCACCTGCTTCAAGTCGTCGGCGTGCAGGAGCGAGGCGAAGCGCTCGCCGCAGCGGGCGCAGGCGGCGCCCTCCCCCTCCTCGCCGGCGCGTTGGTAGAGCTTCACCCCGAGCTGGGCCGGGCGTTGGAAGATGTGGAAGAACTTGCCGAAGGGCAGGTAGAGCAGGGCGGCGATGACGGTCACCGCATGGAGGAGCGAGAGGAAGGGGTAGAAGCTGCCGCGGAGCCACAGGGTCGAGACGGTGAGCGCGAGACCGGTCACCGAGATGGCGAAGAGGACGATCAGGGGGAAGAGGTCGCGGCCGAAATCCTGCACCGCCCGCGCCCCGCGGTCGCGCATCCGCCGCCAGAGCGCGAGGGCGATGCCGGCCAGGACCAGCACGGCCGCCACGTCCAGGCCGTGGAAGAGGAGCCAGGCGAGCGGCGTTTTGAGGGCGAACGACCCGGCCGGGAAGCCGAAGAGGTAGGTCACGTAGCGCATCGGGTCGCCGGCGCTGCTCGCGAAGTAGATCCAGCCGAAGACCAGGGGGAAGGTGATAAGGGCGGCGAGCACACAGCCCCAGAAGAGGAGCTGGTGCATCCACCAGCGCAGGGCCGAGCGCTGGCGGATGAAGGTCTGCGCTCCGAGGTGGCTCCAGGCGAGCGGCAGGAGCTGGGCGAGACTCCTGCCGATCCCCCGCTCGCGAAAGAGCTGCCAGCCGCGCCGCCAGAAGAGCCGGGTGGGCGGCTTCCGGAGCCAGACGTTGTAGTGGTAGGCGATGCCCCAGGTGGCGAAGACGATGGCGAAGGTGTAGACGACGAGCGCCGGGTCGAAGTTCTCGAGGTTGCGCGAGCCGACGACGATGGCGGCGGCGAGGAGGCCGGTCCAGAAGGTCGCCCAGAGGCCGGCGCGCAGGCGGTCGGTATCGGCGGGGCGGGCGAGCTCGGAAGGGAGAGACCGCTCGTGTCTCTCCTGGCGAGCCAGGAAGACCCGTCGGTTGGTCCAGGCGAGGGCGGCCGAGGTGGCGGCCAGGAGGACGAAGCCGGGCCAGATCACCCCCAGCCGGTCGCGGCAGAGGCCGAGGAGGAGCGGCGGGAAGAAGCCGCCGAGCCCGCCCATGGCCCCCACGAGGCCGGTGACGGTGGCCGTATCGTCCGGAAAGTACTGCGGCACGAGCTTGAAGACGGCGCCGTTGCCGAGCCCCAGGAGGGCGGCGCAGCCGAGCGCCCCAACCGAGAAGGGCAATATGGCCGGCCAGGTGAGGAGGAGGGCGAAGGGGAGGATGCCGGTGAAGACCCCCGCGAGCACCCGGGCGCCGCCGATGCGGTCGGCGAGCCAGCCGCCCACCGGCCGCAGGAGGGTGGCGAGAACGACGAAGCCGGCGGCGCGGAAGCCGGCGTCGGCGGGCTTCAAGCCGAACGGGTCGCGGAGCAGGGCCGGCAGGTAGATGGAGAAGGCCACGAAGCCGCCGAAGGTCAGGAAGTAGAAGAGCGAGAGGACCCAGGCCAGGGGCTCCCGGCCGAGCACCCGCAGCAGGTTGGAGACCCCCTTGGGGCGGTCGGCGCCGGGGGCGGTGGGGGCGTTCCGGGCGAGGAGGGCGAAGGCGACGCCCCAGGCGACGAGGAGGACCGCGGCGCCCTTGAAGACCGTCTGCCAGCCGATCGCGGCGGCGAGGACCGGCCCGAGGAAGACCGCCGCCGACTGCCCGGCGTTGCCCAGGCCGTAGACCCCGAGCGACGTCCCCTGCCGGCCGGCAGGGGTCCAGCGCGAGACGTAGCCGACGCCGATGGGGAACGACGCTCCGGCGAGCCCGAGGCAGAAGGCGACTCCTAAGAGCTGGCGGTAGGAGGCCGCCGCGGGCACGAGCCAGACCGGCACGGCGACGGCGAGCATGAGCAGGGTGAAGACCGCCCTGCCGCCGAAGCGGTCGGCGAGCATCCCCACGGGCAGCCGGGCGAGCGAGCCCAGGAGCACCGGCACCGCCACTAAGAGCGCGGTCTCGGTGGCGGAGAGGTGGAACGTCTCGCGGAAGCGGGGGGCGAAGGCAGCGACCAGCCCCCAGGCGGCGAAGCAGACGGCGAACGACAGGGTCCCGAGGAGGAGCTGGCGGGCGGGCAGGGGAGCCGGCGCGGAGTCGATCATCGGCGTCCTTAGTATCGCAGCGCGACTCATCAACTCCAGCCTAGCGCATCGGCCGCTCCAGGCAACCGTCCTTTGGGGTAGGCCAATCGTGATAGAAGACCGGGGATGCGCCCCCCAGCCGGACGGCTGCCGTGCCAAGCGGCGCTCGTCCTCTTCCTCTGCTTCGTCCTCTTCGGATTGCCGGACGCCGTCGTGCGCTCGGCGCAGCTCGTCGCCCAGGCGATCGCCAGCCGCGGCGAGGACGAGGGCGCCGCCCGAAGTCGCACCCGGAGCGCCGCCTATGTCGCTACGATCGAGCGCCTGCGGGCGCTCATCCCGCGCGACGGGGCGTACTTTCTGGTCGACGGCCTGCCGGTCGACCGTTGCGCGACCTGCTGGGTGCGCTTCGACCTGGCGCCCCGGAAGCCGCTGCTCCTCGGTTTCACGAAGGATCTCGTGGGCCGGCCGCAGGCGGTGGCACGCGCCTTCGCGACCCTGGGGGGACCAGAGAGCGGCAACCCCCGGTACGTGATCGTGGCAGAGCGCTCGGGCGTGCCGCCCCGGGTCTTCGACCGGGAGAGCTTCCTCGCCGAGATCGGGGCGCCGTGACTGGGGACGGGACCCTGGCCGGCCTCCTGGGGGTGACGCTCTTCGCCGCCACCGGAGCCGGGATCGCCGAGCTGCTCCCCGGCCTGCGGCCCATTCCACTCGCCCGGCGGCTCGCCTACGCCTATCTTTTCGGGATTGCCTGGATCGCCGGCGGCCTCTACGCCCTCTCCCACCTCTTCGCCGTGCCCCTCGGACGCCCTGTGGTCCTATCCCTGGCGGTGCCGCCGCTCCTGGCGGGTCTGGTGTCGGCGCTGGCACGCCGTCATCATGGCCAGCGCGCCCTTCCCC
>JAXDLD010000713.1:0-7726 GCA_034666805.1 Acidobacteriota bacterium | reverse complement strand
CCCACCACCTGGGCGTCCGGCCGGATGCGGCGGCGGAGCTCCTGGCTGCAATCCACGGTCACCGCTTCGAGCTCGCGCTTGTCCCGGGTGACCAGCCGCTCCGGGGCATGGCGGGTGTCGGCCTGGGGCTTGAACACCTGCACCACCTGGCGGGCGATGGTCGCCCGGCGCAGCCGGCGCACCAGCTCCTCGCTCTTACCGGAGAACATGCCGCCGGTGATCGCCTCGATATGGCCGTGCAGACCTTCGTCCATGCTGCTCTCTCCTGTAGGTTGGGCGACTGTACAGCAGCGGGAGGGGGTCTGCTACCATCGGATGATGGTGCCGAAACCTAAAACGCCGTCCAACCCGCCCGGCCCGCCGCACCGGCCCTCCCGCCGCGTCTTCTCCTACGACGAGGCGCTCTCCACCTTCCCCACGGTGCGCGACCTGACCGCCGCCGCGGTGCGCCAGATCGAGGCCGTCGTCAACTCGATCGAGAGCCGCGAGGAGCTCGCCACCCGCCAGGAGGAGGTCGCGGAGACCTGCGACGGCATCGTCGAGGAGTGGGCCCGGCAGGTCACCGGCCTGGGCTGCGAGGTCAAGGGGCGCTGGCTGGTCGACTGGGACAGCGGCGGCGGCTACTACTGCTGGCGCTTCCCCGAGAAGACCCTCTCCTTCTTCCACACCTACGAGGAAGGCTTCTCCGGGCGCATGCCGATCAATTAGCGAGGCCTGCAACCTCCAATCGACCAGGAAGTCCGCCATCCTCACCTATCGTCATCCTGCGGGGAGCCCTAGCGACCCAAAGGATCTGGGCGGGGGCGCGTCTCTCCCCCGCCCAGATCCTTCGGCTCGTTCCTCGCCTCAGGATGACGATTTTTAGCGAAGGATGTGTCCAGGTAAACGTCTAGACCCCTCCTCCGCCACCTTCCTCCGCAGCTCCTCGATCCAGCGCAGGGCGGCCTGCCGCCGCTCGGCCCCGAGCTGCCGGCCGCGCACCGTCCGATAGCGCTCCTCGGCCGGACCGGGGTCGAGCTGGGCCAGGGCGCGGGCGAGCGGCGTCCGCTTGCGGCCCGCCGCCAGGAGGCGCTCGGCCGCCGCGGTCACCCCCGCGGACTCGAGGAGAAGGGCGTCGTGGAGGAGCCGCTCTTCCGTTTCCAGAGGGGCCTCGCGCAGGCGGCCGAGCCCGGCGCGGACCCGCCGCACCCGCTCATCCGGCAGACCGAGGCCGCGGAGGAAGAGGTCGAGCCGGCCGCCCCCGGCGAGCGAGCCCAGGCGGTCGACGACGCCGTGGAGGAGGAGCAGCAGCTCCAGGAGATCGCCGTCCAACCCCTCCGCTGGGTCGCCTTCTGAAATCGCCCCGAGGTGTCGGCGCAAGCGGTCCACGCGGTCGAAGGTCTGCACCCCGTCGAGCCCGGCGTAAAGCGGGCGCACCATCTCCTCGACGCGCTTCCGGATCTCCACGGGCAGGGTCATCTCTCGTGCCGGCTAGTGCCGGCTGCCTTCGGCGAAACGCCGTTCAAGCTCGGGGAGGGCGACGTCCCCGACCTTCTCGACGACCCAGTCGGCCGCCGCCAGGTGGGAGGCGGGATAGGTGTGGGCGACCCCCAGGGTCAGGAGGCCGGCACCCGCGGCGGCGGTGAGGCCGGCCGGGCTGTCCTCAATCGCCAGCACCTCGTGCGGATGGACGAGCCGCTCGGGGAGAGGGGGGAGGGTGTTCAAGGCTTCGAGGGCCTGCCGGTACCCCTCGGGGTCGGGCTTTCCCTCGGCCACGTCCTCGGCCGTGACGAGGACCTTGAAGCGGTCGAGCACCCCCTCCTGCCGGAGGGCCCCCTCGACCTCCTCGTGGAGCGCGCCGGAGACCACCCCCAGCATCCGGCCGGCCCGGGCCAGGCCGCGCACGAGGTCCAGGGCGCCGGGGAAGAAGGGGTAGCCCTGCTCGCGGATGCGCTCCTGGTAATAGCTCGCCTTGCGGGCGATCAGGCGCATGAGCCGCGGCGGCGTGGCCGGCTCTCCGGCCGCGGCGAGGACGGCGGCGAAGCAGCCGCGGTCGTCCAGGCCCAGGTAGCGGGAGTAGTAGTCGCCGCGGTCGAGGGTCACCCCCTCCTCGGCCAGGACGCGCTGGAACATCTCCAGGTGGAGGGGCTCGTCGTCCACCAGCACGCCGTTGAAGTCGAAGAGGATCGCCCGGAGCACGGGACCATCATAACGGCAGCGTCCCGCCTGGAACAGGACGGTGCACCCCCTTGTTATAGAATGAGCTATCCCCGAGGGAGAGGCGGCAGAGCCTCCTCGGGCTCAAAGCTTTCAAGTATGGATCGCCGGCGAGGTCTGCCTGGCAAAGGAGCAGGATATGGAAGGTACCGAGCAGGTGCAGCCCGAGGCCCGGGGCGCCCACGAGATCCCCGAGGAGGACGTCCCCGTCAGCCTGACTCCCAAGGCGGTCGAGATGGTGAAGATCACTCGCGAGCAGGAAGGGATCGATCCCTCCCACGGCCTGCGGGTCGCCGTGCGGGGCGGCGGCTGCAGCGGCTTCGAGTATGCCCTCGACTACGAGAGCGAGGCGCGGCCGAACGACGTCATCTACGAGCAGCACGGCCTCACCGTGTACGTCGACGGGGTGAGCGCCCGCTATCTCGAGGGGACGAACATCGACTACGTCTTCGGCATGGCCGGGGCGGGGTTCAAGTTCAACAACCCCAAGGCGACCGGTTCCTGCGGCTGCGGCTCCTCGTTCTCGGTCTAGAGAGATTTCAGGCGGCGGGCACGAACGGCAGGGGGTGGACCTCGGCCGGCGGCCCGCCGCTCGCGGCTTCACCCCCTGGAGCGGAGGCACTGGAGACGAGCGTAAGCCGGGTCCCCGGCTCGGCCGCCCGCTGATGCAGGATGGCGAGGCCGATCGCCTGGCCGAGGGCCGGCGACTCGATCGCCGTCGTCACCGTCCCCACCTCCTTCTCCTCCAAGAGCAGCTTCGCCCCCACCGGCGGCAGGCCGGCCGGGAAGACCAGCCCGGCGAGCCCCTTGTGCACCCCGCCCCGGTAGTGGATGCGGGCCACCACCTCCTGCCCCAGGTAGCACCCCTTGGTATAGCTCACCGCCTGCTCCGCGAGGCCGCTCTCCTGGGGGAAGTTGTCGGCTCCGAAGTCCTGCCCATGGCGCGGGATGCCGGCCTCGGTCCGCACCAGCTCCAGGGCCCGGGGGCCGACCGGCCGCACCCCGGGGAGGGCGAGGAGCCGCACGGTCAGCTCCTCCGTGAGCTCGGCCGGGGTCCACAGGCTCCAGGCGCTCACCCCCAGACCGCCCTGCCGGACGAGGACCACCCCGCCCCCCAGCTCGGCGAGCGGGAGGTGGGACCAGGTCCGTTCCGGCAGCTCCCCGAGGTCCGGCGCGAGGGCGCGGAGAGAATCCGCCGCCCGGGGGCCGGCGAGGGTGAGGACCCGGTAGCCGTCGAGCGGCAAAACCTCGACCCGGTCGACGATGACGTACTTCAAGAGGTGCGCCGCGATCTCCTCCGCCTTCCCGGGCGGCAGCTCCAGCCAGAGCCGGTCTTCGAGAGCGAGGACGGCGACATCGGCGAGGATCTTCCCCTGGTGGCTGGTGAAGAAGCCGTAGGCGCCGTCGCCGGGGGAGAGGCCCTTGACGTCGCAGGTGACCTGACCGTTCAGGAACCGCTGCCGGTCGGCGCCCAGGAGGGCGAGCCGGCCCACGGCGGAACGATCGGCCAGGCCGCAGCCGTGGCGGAGGGCCTCGTAGTCGGCAGGGAGAAGGTCGGTCATGGAAGGAGTGTATGCCAAGGCGCAAAGCCATGATGTAGGCTTGCCCCCCATCTGTCGACTGTCGAAAAGGAGAGATCTATGAAAAAGAGCGTGAAGAAGTTGGTCCTTAACCGCGAGACCCTCTATGCCCTGGAGGAGAACGTGCTGCGGGAAGCGGTGGGAGGCGTGTCGATGAGAACCTGCGGGGATCCCTGTACCGCCGCCTGCACCCTCGACCCGTGCTACGGTCCCTCCGATCGCTGTACTTTCGGATTCTGCACGAAGTAGGGGAACCCGCGCCCCCGAGAGCCCCGGGGGCGCCACCCTTCCATGACCGACCCCCTCCCCTTCACCCTCGAAACCCCGAACCGCCTCCTCCGCGGCCTCGTCGACCTGCCGGAGATGCCCGGCGAACGGCCGGCGGTGGTGATCTGCCCCGGTTCCGCGGGGCTCCTGGAGTGGGGCTTCCTTCCTTATCTGGCCACCCTCCTGGCGGCGCGCGGCTTCGTCGCCGTGCGGGTCGACGGCGGGCTCGAAGACCTCCTCTCGATTCTCCAGGCGACCGGCGGGGAGATCGCCCCGGGCCGGATCGACCCCTCCCGGCTCGGCCTCTTCGGCCACGGCCGGGGGGGCGGGGCGGCGATCCTCGCCGCGGCGCTGCCGGAGTGGGGCGGCCGGCTGGGCGCCCTGGTGACCTGGGCCGCCCCCGCCGAGCCCGAGGTCCTCGACGCCGCCTCCAGCGTCGCCGCCCCCTGGCTCCTCGTTCACGGCGCGGCGGACGCGACCGTGCCGGTCGCCGCGGCGGACCGCCTGTTCGAGCGCGCGCAGGGTCCGCGCAGGAAGACGGAGCTCCTCCGCCTTGCCGAGGCGGATCATGCGCTGGATGCCCGCCACCCCTTCGCCGGCCCCAACCCGCGGCTCATCCAGGCCTTGAACGCCACCCAGCGCTGGTTCCGCCGCCACCTGTCGTGAAACGCCCCGGCTGGGGTACCATCCCCGGCCATGGATCCCCAATTCGACGGCGTCATCTTCCAGACCCACCCGGCGGAGCTCCATCGCCGTCTCCACTACCCGTTCCCCCCCTTCAAGATTCTCGACGTCCGCTCGCGCGACGAGTTCCGGCGCGGCCACGTTCCGGGGGCGATCGCGGTCGCCGGCCAGGATCTGGCCGCGGTCCTCCCCAAGGAGGGCGGCCGGATCGAGCTTTTCGTCGTCGGCAAGGGGCCGCTCGACCCGCGGGTGCGCGAGGTCAGCCTCGCCCTCCTCCACCTGGGCGCCCATCGCATCGTCGAGCTGACCGGCGGGATGTTCGAGTGGGAGCGCTCCGGCCACGAGACCGCGTACGAACGCGGGGACCGGCCGGCCGCGGCGTAGCGCCTGCCCCGCCGCCTAATTCGCGAAGATCGCCGCCGCCTCGCTGGCGAGGAGGTCCGGCACCACCCAGTCGGCCCCGGCCGCGGCGAGGGCCGCCGCCGAAGTTCGCCCGGTCGCCACCGCGAGAGCGGGGATGCCGTGGGCGTGGGCGCAGGCGATGTCGTTGAGACTGTCCCCCACGATCAGGGTTTCCTCCGGGCGGAAGCGGTAGCCGGTCGCCAGGAGGGCGCGCTCCAGGGCGACCGGCGGCAGCTCCGCGCGGTCGGTGCCGTCGCAGCCGAAGGCGCCGAAGGGGAAGTAGCCGTTGAGCCCGAAGGGGGAGAGCTTGGTCCGCGCCCCCGGCTCCCAGTTGCCGGTCAAGAGAGCGAGAACGACCTCCGAGCGCCGCTCGAGCCGGGCCAGAACCTCCTCCACCCCCGGCAGCAGGCGCATCCCCTTATGGTCGAGAGCCTCGGCCAGGCGGGCGAGGTAGCTCGCCTTCATCCGCGGCAGCCCGGCCTCCACCTGCTCCCGGGAGAGGCCGGCCGCGGTCAGCGCCTCCAGGGCGATCCCGGGATCGGTCTTGCCCGCGAAGTCGACCGTCTCCAACCCCCCGCAGGTGCCGAAGGCCTCGATCATGGCGCTCTGGAAGAGGACCCGGACCTGGGGACCGCAATCGACCAGGGTGCCGTCGATGTCGAAGAGGATGAGCTTGCGCATGAGGTTCTCGGGGCGGCCGATATGATAACCCGGCCGCGCCGCCTCGCTCGGCCCCTGGACCACGCGAACCGCCTGGAACCTCCGCGGGGGGCCGCTCATAGTAGGATCTTCGTGGCGCACGGTATGTTATAGAGCCCTGGAGGACGATCTTCATGACACAGCATTTTCACGTCCTGCTCGAATGGGATGCCGAAGCGGATGTCTGGGTGACCTATGTTCCGACGTTGAATGGGCTCTCGACCTTCGGAGAAACGAGGGAAGAGGCGCTCAGCCAGACCCGTGAGGCGATCCTGGGCTATCTGGAAGCGGAGAGGGTTTCCTACTGACACACGTTCGCGGCAGTCATCACTACCTTCGAAAATCGGGTGTTGGCGGGCTCGTCGTGGTGCCGGTTCACGGCAATCGCAACCCTGCCGGCCGGCACCCTGCGATCGATCCTTCGACAAGCAGGTTTAGCCCCGGAAGACCTCGAAGAATTGCTATCAAGAAACCACATGGAAGCCGTGTGTTGCCCGGAAACTCTGCCCTACAGGGTGTCAGCCATGTGGTCTCATGCGGTACAATGTAGGCTCAGAAGGAGCCTCGCATGAAGCAGATCACAGTCGGTGTCCGGGAGCTCAAGGGCCAGTTGAGCCGCTATCTCCACGAGGTCAAGGCGGGGGCCACCCTGGTCATCACGGAGCGCGGCACGCCCGTCGGTCGCCTGGTGCCGGTCGGCTCTTCCCTCGAGGAGAGGTTGGAAGAGCTCGTCGCCGCCCACCAAGTCGCCTGGAGTGGCCGCAAGCTCAAGGCTGCGCCGCCGGGGGTCCAGCTGCGCGGAGGCAAGACGGTCTCCGAGATGCTGGTTGAAGACCGCGGATGATTGCCTACCTCGATGCCAGCGCTTTGGTGAAGCGTTATGTCGTCGAGGCCGGCTCGGAAGCGGTCGCACAGCTCCTCACGGAGGCGAAGGCGGTCGGCACCGCGACCATCAGCTTCGTCGAGGTCGTGGCGGCACTGGCGAAAGCCACTCGCCTCGGAGGGCTCGACCGGCAGGAGGCCGAGGCGGCCCAAGGCGCCTTTCGCGGAGACTGGCCCGACCTGATGCGGCTCCCGGTGACGCAGCCACTGCTTGAGCGCGCCGCCGACCTTGCCTGGCAGCTTGGCCTGCGCGGATATGACGCCGTTCAACTGGCGGCGGCCGTATCCTGGCAAGAAGCCCTGGAGACGCCGGTCACGTTGGCGACTTTCGACCGGCAGCTTTGGCAAGCCGCCCGCCAGGCCGGGCTCCCGGTTTTCCCTGCCGATCTCATTCCGTAGTAGGGAGTTTGTCGCGGAAGAGGGCGGCTGGCTCCCTCCAGTTGCCTCCACAGTGCCAGCCGTTTGGTCTACAGGGATTGTCACCTTGGCCGGCAGCCGTCGCCGTCCTACTGGCGACCATCGCCAGACTGCTGGCGATGACCGCCAACCTACCTGGCGACGATCGCCGCACTGCTGGCGATGACCGCCACCCTACCCGTGAGTACCTCCACCCTACCTGGCGATGACCGCCGCACTGCTGGCGACGACTGCCACCCTACCTGGCGACGATCGCCAGACTGCTGGCGATGACCGCCACCCTACCTGTGAGTGCCTCCACCCTACCTGGCGATGACCGCCAGACTGCTGGCGACGACCGCCACCCTACCTGGCGGTGATCGCCAGTAGTCCGGCGACGGCCGCCCGCACGGACCCAGAGGCATCTGATACCGTCCTCCTCCCATGCTGACCGACAGCCGTGCCGACTTCCACGACCTCGGGGGGATCTACCTCAACTGCGCGACCCAGGGCCCCATGCCGCGGGTGGCGACCGCCGCGGTCGAGGCGGCGCTCGACTTGAAGCGCGCTCCCTACCGCATCCGCGACGCGGACTACTTCCTCTACCCCGACCGCTATCG
>JAXDLD010000712.1:0-4932 GCA_034666805.1 Acidobacteriota bacterium | reverse complement strand
CACCCAGAACCATCCCGGGGATGACGATGCCGATGAGCCCCTTGGTGAGGGTGGCGAAGGCCGCGGCGGCGTAGAAGACCCAGATCCACAGCCGGCGCTTCCTCGGGTCCGCCTCCCGCGAGGCGAGGAGGAAGGCCAGGAGCGCCACGGTCAGGAGAGCGGAGACCGCCATGTCGAGGGTGACTGCCTCGCCCAGGCCGAACCAGAGCAGGCTGGTGCCGAGCACGACGCCGGCCCAGAGCCCCGCCCGGCGGCCGAAGAGGTTCCGGCCGGCGGCGTAGACGGCGAGGACGCCGAGGAGCGCGAAGAGGGCGGGAGCGAGGCGGAGCGCCCACTCCGCCGGCCCGAAGAGGCGGAGCGCCCCGGCCTCGATCCAGTAGAAGAGGGGCGGTTTCTCGAAGTACTTGACCCCGTTCAGGCGCGGGGTGATCCAGTCGCCCGTCGCCACCATCTCGCGCGGGATCTCGGCGTAGCGCCCCTCGTCCGGCGACCACAGCGCCCGCCGGCCGAGGTGGGGGCCGTAGAGGAGGGCGAAGCCGAGGGCGAGGAGGAGGAGGTCGTGCTTCCAGAAGCCCCGGGGGCCCCGGAAGGAGTCGGACGGCGGGGCAGGGGCGGGGTGCGGTTCTTCCATGGCGCGGAGCCGCTTACTGTATAGCAAGGCCCCGGCTGGCCGGAGCCCCGCCCGGAGATAAATCTCCGGGCTATGAGATGCGCCGGATGAATCCGGCTTTGCGAAACCACCCATCGCGAAGCTGGCTTTAGCCAGCGCACCTCATAGCCCGGGCATTTATGCCCGGGCGGAGCCGCGCTCGCCGACGTCGCTGAATCGCTGGGGTCCGACGGGCCCCCACCCTTTCTTGCAACCCGCCCCGCAGAGATGATCTACTCCCGCCCTATGCTGCCCAGGAACCCGATCCTCCCATTCTCCCGTCCGGAGATCGGCGAAGAGGAGATCGCCGAGGTGGTGCGCTGCCTGCAATCCGGGTGGATCACCACCGGCCCGCTGACCGCCCAGTTCGAGAAGGAGTTCGCGGCGGCCCACGGGGCGAAACACGCTCTCGCCTTCTCCTCCTGCACCGGCGCCCTCCACGTCTGCTTCCTCGCCATGGGCCTCTCGGAGGGGGACGAGGTCGTCGTCCCGGCCTTGACCTGGCCCGCCACCTCGAACATGGCGATCGCCGCCGGGGCGAAGCCGGTCTTCGCCGACATCGACCCCTCGACCTGGAACCTCGATCCCGCCTCGCTGGGCGCCGCCCTCTCGCCGCGCACCAAGGCGATCGTCCCGGTCCACTTCGCCGGCCAGCCGGCGGATTTGGACGGCATCCGCGAGGTCCTCCGCCGGGCCGGCCGGGAAGACGTGCGAATCCTGGAGGACGCCGCCCACGCCGCCGGGGCCGCCTATAAAGGACGGCCGATCGGCTCCTGCACCGCGAACGGCACGACCGCCGCCTGCTTCTCCTTCCACCCGATCAAGAACATGACGACGGGGGAGGGGGGCATGGTGACGACGGACGACGACGAGCTCGCCGACAAGATCAAGCTCTGGCGCTTCCACGGGGTGCGGCGGGACGCCTGGAAGGCCTACTCGGCGACCGAGAAGGCGCCGGCCACCTACGACGTCGTCCTCCCCGGCTTCAAGTACAACCTGACCGACATCCAGTCGGCTCTGGGGATTCACCAGCTCCGCAAGCTCCCGCGCTTCAACGCCCGGCGGTCCGAGATCGCCGCGATCTACAACCGCGAGCTGGCCGATGTCCCCGGCCTCGAGCTGCCCGGCCTCGCCGGCTACGAGCAGGTCCACCCCTGGCACCTGTTCACGGTCCTCGCCCCGGACCGGGCGGAGTTCATGGACCGGTTGAAGAACCTGGGGATCGGCACCGGCCTGCACTTCGAAGCGGTCCACCTCCATGTCTACTATCGCGAGCGCTTCGGCTACAAGCCGGGGGTCTTTCCGGTCGCCGAGGAGGTCTGCTCGCGGATCGTCTCCCTGCCGCTCTTCCCCTCCATGACCGACGACGACGCCAGAGACGTCGTCGCCGCGGTCAAGGCGGCCGTGAAGCGTGCCGCGGCCTGACCCGATGGAACGGCCCGCAGAGCTTCGCCCGGGCGGCAGGCCCCGGGCCTCGATCGTCATTCCGGTGTGGAACGAAGAGGGGAACCTCCCCGCCCTCTACCAGCGCCTGGCGCCGGTCATGGACGCGATCGGTGGCGGAGATGGGGGCGTGGAGGCGATCATCGTCGACGACGGCAGCTCGGACCGCTCGCTCCCCCTGCTGCGCGACATCGCCGCCAAGGATCCCCGGGTCAAGGTGATCTCCTTCAACCGCAACTACGGCCAGCACGCGGCGGTCATGGCCGGCTTCGACGGCTCGCGGGGCCGGACCGTCATCACTCTGGACGCCGACCTCCAGAACCCGCCCGAGGACATCCCGAAGCTCCTCGCCAAGGCGGAGGAGGGGTTCGACGTCGTGGGCGGCTGGCGCTCAAAGCGGAAGGACACCGCCTTCCGCCGGGTCGCCTCGCGGCTCATCAATCTGGTGATGCGGCGGGTCTTGAAGGGGATCGAGCTCAAGGACTACGGCTGCATGCTCCGCGCCTACTCGCGGCCGGTCGTCGACTCGATGCTCCTCTGCCAGGAGCGCTCGCCATTCATCCCCGCCCTGGCCGTCCAGTTCGCCCGCCGCATCGCCGAGGTGCCGGTGGGGCACGCCGACCGCTCGGCCGGGGAGTCGAAGTACTCGCTCTGGAAGCTCCTCAAGCTCCAGGCGGATCTCATCACCGGCTTCACTTCGGGCCCGCTCCGCTTCGCCACGATCACCGGCAGCCTCGTCTCCCTGCTGTCGATCGCCTTCGGCATTCTCCTGATCGTCCGCCGGCTGCTCTATGGACCGGAGGCGGAGGGTCTCTTCACCCTCTTCGCCATCCTCTTCCTCCTCGTGGGCGCGAACTTCCTCGCCTTGGGCATCCTCGGCGAGTACGTGGGCCGCATCTTCGTCGAGGTCCGGCAGCGGCCCCGGAGCGTCGTCGCCGAGACGATCAATTTCAAGCCTTCGGAGGATCGCTGCCCGTGAGGGTCCTCTTCTTCGGCTACAGCCAGGCCGGCTACCGCACGGTCGAGCTCCTGGCCGAGCGGCGTTCCCAGGGGGACGAGGTGGTGGGGGTCGTCACCCACCGTGACGACCCGGCGGAGAACCGCTGGTACCACACCCCGGCCGAGGCGGCGCTCGCGCACAGCCTGCCGCTCTTCTACGACGAGGAGCTGGGGAAGGACGGGATCGTGGACCTGGCGGTCCAGCTCGCCCCGGATCTGGTCCTCTCGGTCTTCTACCGCCACATCCTGCCGGACGCGGTGCTCGCCTCCGCCCGGCTGGCGGCGCTCAACCTTCACCCCTCGCTCCTCCCCGCCTACCGCGGGCGGGCGCCGCTCAACTGGGTGCTGGTCAACGGCGAGGCGGAGACCGGGGTCACCCTCCACCACATGGTGCGGCGGGCCGACGCCGGGGACATCGTGGCCCAGCGCGCCATCCCCATCGCGCCGCGGGAGACCGCGCTCACCCTCTACCATAAGATCGAGGAGGCGGGAGTCGAGCTCCTGCGGGAGACCCTGCCGCTGGTGGCGAGCGGCACCGCGTCGCGCCTGCCGCAGGACGAGTCGCGGGCGAGCAAGGTCGGCCGGCGCCGCCCGGAGGACGGGCGGATCGACTGGTCCTGGCCGGCGGCGCGGGTCGACTGCCTGGTGCGCGCCGTGGCTCCCCCCTGGCCGGGGGCCTTCTTCGACCTTACCGATCCTTCCGGAGTCGCCGGAGCCGCCGGAGCCGCCGCGCACCGCGTCTTCCTCCACGCCGGCGAGCCGGCCGAGGCTTTCCCGGAAGGCTCGGAACGGCCGGCACCAGGCACCGTGCACCGGGACGGGGAACGCACCTTCATCGCCGCCGCCGACCGCTGGTACCGGGTCGACGAGGCCGTCGGGCTCGACGCCCAACCACGAACAGACGAGGACCTGAAATGAAAGTACTGATCACCGGAGGGGGCGGTTTCCTGGGCTCGCACCTGGGCGACCGGCTGCTCGCCGAAGGCCACGAGGTTACCGGGCTCGACACCGCGCCGGACTTGAAAGTCCGTCACAATCTCCACAACCCGAAGTTCCGTTACATCAAGGGCTCGATTTTCGACCTCGACCTGATGGAGACCCTGGTCGCCAAGTCGGACCTCGTCTATCACCTGGCGGCGGTGGTGGGGGTCGAGCACTACGTCGAGGACCCGCTCCATGTCTTGAACGTCAACGTCAACGGCACCCAGAACCTCCTGAAGCTCTGCCAGAGGTACGACAAGAAGATGGTGTTCTCGTCGACCTCGGAGGTCTACGGCAAGTCGAAGGACACTCCCTTCCGGGAGGACGGCGACCGGCTCCTGGGCTCGACCCAGATCGACCGCTGGTGCTACTCGACCTCGAAGGCGGTGGGCGAGCACTTCTGCTTCGCCTATGGCAAGCTGGGGATGCCGGTGGTGATCGTCCGCTTCTTCAACGCCTACGGCCCGCGGCTGGACAAGATCGACGTCGGCCGGGTCATCACGATCTTCATGGGCCAGCTCCTCCGTGGCGAGGACCTGACGGTGATCGGCGACGGCAAGCAGACCCGCGCCTTCACCTACGTCGACGACTCGGTGGCGGCGCTCGCCGCGGCCGGGTTCAAGGACGATGCCGTGGGCGGCATCTTCAACATCGGCACCGACAAGGAGACGACGATCCTGGAGCTCGCCGAGGCCATGATCCGCGCCTACCCCGGCACCGGCTCGCAGATCAAGTTCGTCCGCCAGCAGGAGATCTACGGCGAAAGCTACGAGGACATCCCGCGCCGCTACCCCGACATCCACCGCATGCGGACCATCCTGGGCGTCGATCCCAAGACCCCGTTGGAAGAGGGTTTGAGG
>JAXDLD010000711.1:0-4731 GCA_034666805.1 Acidobacteriota bacterium | reverse complement strand
CGAGATCCTCCCGAGCGTCGGCGATTTCGGCGAGACGAAGGGTCTCGGATACCTGCCCGACGGGCTGCCGATCCGGGGGGTCGCGGGCGACCAGCAGGCTAGCCTGGTCGGCCAGGGGTGCCTCGCGCCCGGCCAGGCCAAGTGCACCTACGGCACCGGGGCCTTCCTCCTGGTCCACACCGGCGAGCAGGTCGTCCCCTCGACCCGGGGCCTGGTCACGACCCTGGCCGCCTCGCTCGGCGAAGGGCCGCCTCGCTACGCCCTGGAGGGGAGCGTCTTCATCGCCGGCGCCCTCGTCCAGTGGCTGCGGGACGGTCTCGGGGTGATCCGGAGCGCCTCTGAGGTCGAGGCGCTCGCCGCCAGCGTCCCCGACGCGGGCGGGGTCGTCCTCGTCCCCGCCTTCGCCGGGCTGGGGGCGCCGCATTGGGACCCGCGGGCGCGCGGCACCATCCTGGGGCTCACCCGGGGGACCACGGCGGGCCACCTCGCCCGCGCCGCTCTGGAGGCCATCGCCTTCCAGGCCGTCGAGGTGCTGCGGGCCATGGAGGCCGATGCCGGAGTCGCCCTGGGCGAGCTGCGGGTGGACGGCGGCGCCGCCGCGAATAACCTCCTTCTCCAGATCCAGGCCGACCTCCTGGGCACCCCCGTCGTCCGCCCGCGGATGCTGGAGACCACCGCCCTGGGCGCCGCCTATCTCGCCGGGCTCGCGGTGGGAGTCTGGCCGGACACCGAGGAGATCGCCGAGCATTCCGAAGTCGATCGAATCTTCGAGCCGGCGATGCCGCGCGCCCGGGCGGAGGCCCGCCTCGCGCGCTGGCTGCAGGCGGTCGAGCGCTCGAAGGACTGGGAAGAGACGCCGGACACGCGGGAGCCATGAACCGCCGCGACCTCCTGGCCCGGCTGGCGGCGGAGCGCGAGCCCTGGGACCTCCTGGTGATCGGGGGCGGCGCCACGGGGCTGGGAACGGCGGTGGACGCGGCGGCGCGGGGCTACCGCACGCTGCTCGCCGAGGCCCACGACTTCGCCAAGGGCACCTCGTCGCGGAGCACCAAGCTCGTCCACGGCGGGGTGCGCTATTTGAAGCAGGGGAACGTCGGGCTCGTCTTAGAAGCCCTCCGCGAGCGCGGGCGCCTGCTCGCCAACGCCCCCCACCTCGTCCACGACCTCTCCTTCGTCGTCCCCCGCTACGACTGGTGGGAGGGGCCGTTCTACGGGGTGGGCCTGAAGCTCTACGACCTCCTGGCCGGCCGGCTGGGCCTCGGGCCCTCGCGTCTCCTGTCGCTCGCCGAAACGTTGACGCACCTCCCCACGGTCGAGCGCTCGGGGCTCCGCGGCGGGGTGATCTACCAGGACGGCCAGTTCGACGACGCCCGCCTGGCCGTCACCCTCGCCCGCACCTGCGCCGGGCTCGGCGGGGTACCGATCAACTATCTCAAGGCCGAGTCCCTGCTCAAGAAGGACGGCCTGGTGACCGGCGCCCTCCTCCGCGACCAGGAGACCGGCGAGACCCATGAGGTCGCCGCCAAGGCGGTGATCAACGCCACGGGGGTCTTCGCGGACGCCGTCCGGCGGCTCGACGACCCGGCCGCCATCCCCCTGGTCACCCCCAGCCAGGGGGTCCACCTAGTCCTCCACCGCCGCTTCCTCCCCGGCGACAGCGCCATCATGGTCCCCCACACGGACGACGGCCGGGTGCTCTTCGCCGTCCCCTGGCACGGCCGGGTGGTGCTGGGGACGACCGACACCGCGATCGCTCCGCCGCCCGCGGAACTGCCGCTCGAACCCCGGGCCCTCCCGGAGGAAGTCGAGTTCCTCCTCGGCCACGCCGGCCGCTACCTCGCCGGCCGCCCCGGTCCGGAGGACGTCCTCTCGGTCTTCGCCGGCCTCCGTCCCCTCGTGCGCGCCATGCCCACCACCGGGGACGCCTCAGGGGATACGGCGACCCTGTCCCGCGATCACACCGTCGTCGTCTCCCCCTCCGGCCTGGTGACGGTGACCGGGGGGAAGTGGACGACCTATCGGAGGATGGGCGAGGACACGGTCGACCAGGCGGCCCTCGTCGCCGGCCTGCCGGAGCGGCCCTCCCCCACCGCGACCCTCCCCCTCCACGGCTGGTGGGAGGGGATCGACCCGGAGGAGCCCTGGAGCGTCTACGGGAGCGACGCCGCGGCGCTCCGCGAGCTGGCCGACGAGCGGCCCGACCTCGGGGCGCCCCTCCACCCGCGGCTCCCCTACAGCGGCGTCGAGGTGGTCTGGGCCGTCCGCCACGAGATGGCACGGACGGTCGAGGACGTCCTCGCGCGGAGGACCCGGGCGCTCTTCCTGGACGCCCGCGCGAGCCTGGAGGCGGCGCCGGCCGTGGCACGGCTCATGGCGGCGGAGCTGGGGGAGGGGCGGGCTTGGCAGAACCGGCAGGTCAAGGAGTACCGGGCGGTGGCGGGGGGGTACATCCTCTCGATATAGGGACCAGGGTTGGTCTGGTGCTAGAATTTCCACATGCGCTACAAGTGGATCGCCGCCGCGTCCCTCTCCGCCCTCGTCCTCCTGCCCGCGATCGCCAGGGGGGCCACGCCAGTGCCCGGCGGCTCTCCGATCCACGTCAATGCGAGCGCGCACGGCCGGCACTTCCAACCCCTGACCGCGGTCTTCCCCGACGGCGGTTTCGTCGTCGTCTGGACGAACGGTCCCGCGAGCGGAGGCCGCACGGTGATCCATGCCCGGCTGTTCGACGCCTCCGGGAACCCGAAGAGCGGAGAGTTCCGGCTGACCGAACCGGCGGTCGGGTCGCAGACCGCGGACGACCTCGTGGCCGACCGCAGCGGGAGCTTCCTCGTCGCCTGGAGCGAGCAGGACCCCGGAAAGACGGCCAACGTCTTCGTCCGCCGCTTTAGGCGCGACGGCTCGCCCGCCGGTCCGCGCCTCCAGGCGAACGCGCCGAACGCCCTCGACCGTGCGTACTCGCACCTCGCCGTCGGCGCGGACGGCGCCTTCGCGGTCGCCTGGGCCGCCCTCGACTTCGATACCTATCCCTTCTATGACACCGTGGCCCGCCGCTTCAAGGCCGACGGCAGCCCGCTCGGCCCCGAGTTCCTGGTCGACGCCGGGGACCCCGGGATCGGTGACGACATCCTGGACTCCTTTCCGACCGGGCTGGCCTTAGGGCCCGATGGCACGCTCACCGTCCTCTTCCAGGAATCGGCCCTGCCGGAGGGGACCAACACCTTCGTCAACCTGTACCCGAAAAGCGGGAAGGGCGGAGCCTCGGTCAACGTCAATTTTTACGGCTGTTGCCGGGAGGAATGGGTGGGCGCGGCTCTCGCCATCTCTCCAGACGGCGGGCTCGTCACCGTCTGGCGGCAGGACGAGATCGTCGCCCGGCGGCTCAGCCCGCACGGGGACCTCCTGGGCCCCCGCTTCGTCGTCCCCAAGCGGATCTACGGCGACGATTACGGCGACGAGATCCTGCCGCAGGTGGCGGCGCTCCCGGACGGCGGCTTCGTCGTCACCTGGCTCGGCCCCTTCGCCGACGGCAGCACCGACGGCAACATCTACGTCTACACCCGGATCTTCAATGCCGATGGGACCGCGGCGAGCCGCGACCTGCGGCTCTCGACCGTTCCCGTGAACGCGGAGAGCGCACCCGTGGTCGCCGCCAACCGTCGGGGCCCCGTCGTCGTCGTCTGGTCGCAGGGAGCGGGCCAGACCGACATCTACGCCCGCCTCCTCACGTCACCCTAGCGGTGCCTCCGTAGGTCGCCGCCTACCGGAAGGTGGCGAGGGGGGCAAAGGATGGCCTGGTGACCGGCGCCCTCCTCCGCGACCAGGAGAGCGGCGAGACGCACGCGGTCGCGGCCAAGGCGGTGATCAACGCCACGGTTGGCGGACGAACGGCCGGACCTCGGGGCGCCCCTCCACCCGCGGCTCCCTTACAGCGGCGTCGAGGTGGTCTGGGCCGTCCGCCACGAGATGGCGCGGACGGTCGAGGACGTCCTCGCGCGGAGGACCCGGGCGCTCTTCCTCGACGCCCGGGCGAGCCTGGAGGCGGCGCCGATCGTGGCGCGGCTCATGGCGGCGGAGCTGGCGAGGGGCGGGCCTGGCAGAACCGGCAGGTGAAGGGGTACCGGGCGGTGGCGGCGGGGTACATCCTCTCAGGATGAGCTCCCAGCTACGGCTCTCCAAACCGGAGATACCCAGATCCAAAGCTGAAACGGCTCGAATTGCAATTCGAGCCGCTCCAATTACAACTCGAGCCACTCGAATTACAACTCGAGCCCCTCGAATTGTAATTCGAGCCGGGAAAATTACAATTCAAACGCCAAGAATTATAATTCTTGACGCTCGAGTTGTAATTGGAGCCGCTCGAATTACAATTTGAGCCATAAAAATTGTAATTGGAGTCAATGGAATTGTAATTCCAGGCGGAAAATTACAATTCCGCGCGCCTGAAATCGAAATTAAGGCGTAAGCTCCGCAGAACGAGGTGCGGTCACGGTGATAGAATTGTCACATACTCTCCAGGCTGTCCACCGGTCGATCCCTCGCCGTCCTCCTCGCCCTTGTCTTCCTGCCCGCAATCGCCATGGCCGCCACGCCACTGCCCGGCGGCTCTCCGATCCACGTCAACGTGAGCCACAACGGCCGGCACTTCCAGCCCCTGACCGCGGTCTTCACCGACGGCGGCTTCGTCGTCGTCTGGTCGCAGGGAGCGGGCCAGACCGACATCTACGCCCG
>JAXDLD010000710.1:0-10612 GCA_034666805.1 Acidobacteriota bacterium | reverse complement strand
GCCGCCAGATGGGAGGAGTGATTTCGTCGAGCTGGACGTGGAATATCAGGATTTCTTTCATGAACAAGGCCGCTCCGGCATCGGAGGGAAGTATAACCGAGGTCGGAGTCCTGTCTACCAAGGACTCTGGCCAAATGTCGGCCTCCTACTTGTACCTGTACACGTCGATCGCCACCCGCCCCGGTTCCTTGGGGTCGAACCGCACCTGGATCACCTTCCCCGGCTGGAACTGCGGCACGTCCAGTCGCGAGATCAGACTCTTCTCGATCTTCGCCTCGTAGGGCGGCCGGTCGGTGGGGCGGACTAGGACGTCCATCCCGATCACCGGGTCCTTGTTGACGGTGATCCCGGTGTCCCAGATGCGGAGGATCTCGGCGGGGGCGGCGACTCCCGTGGCCTGGAGATCCTTGGCGGTGGAGACGCCGGACATCCGATCGACCATCCCGCAGCCGGCGAGGAGGACCAGGGCGAGGAGGGCTGGGAGCGGGTACCGCCGGCGCGGCGGGAACGATCGGTGCCTCTCTGGCGTTAGGGTCATGCGGCCTCCTCTGCGACGGATTCGACATTCACACTAAAGACGGCGCGGGAGCTACCGCCTGCGAACCCCTCCGGCCACTCATCCCAGGGTAGTCCTTCGTGTCCGAGACGATCACCCAGCGCGCCCGGCAGGCGCGCTGGATGATCCCATCCTCTCGTCAAGCCGACGGAGCCTGGCACCGCCGGCTAGAAGGAGACGAGGAGCCCCAATTGAACCTGGCTGAACGCCAGGGTCGGCGAGGCCGTAAAGGCCCAATGGTAGTTGTAGGTCGCCTCGACAGCGAAGCGCTGCCCGACCGGTAGGTTGAGACCGACGCCGAGGTTTCCGCCGCCTTCGAAGCTCCCGGGATTGAAGTGATACAGGCCGAGGCCCCCGTTGAGGAACAGGTGGACCGCCGCTCCCGGGTTGACGGTGAATCTCGCGTTGGCGGAGAGCGTCGCCAGGCTGGTGTCGGGATGCCCCCCTCGACCGTCGAAGCGCGAGGAACCGAGGCGAATGTCCCAGGCCCACTGCGGCTGGAAGGGGTAGACGAAGTCCAGGTTGAAGGTCGATCCCCTCTTGGCGATGCCATGCAGCGCGCCGTGCGGGTCGACCAGCCCGGCGTGGAGACTGAGGAGAGGCGGTGTCCTGGCGGTCAGAGTGCGGGCGACTAGCGGGGAATCCGGGTCGTCGCTCGCGATCGTTAGGCTGCAACTCTTGAAGCCCGGCCGATGGGGTGTGAAGCCCACCACCAGAGCCAGGCAGGAGTCCGGGCTGACCTTGGCTGGGAAGGGGCTGTTGATCAGGGCGAAATCAGCGCAGCCGACCGCCGCCGTCGTCACCGACAGGTTGCACTCGCCGGTGTTGCAGACCGCGACGGTTTTCTCGGCCGGCCGCCAGGCGGACGTGACACCGAAAGCGGTCGACCCGGTGACCCGGATATCCGGTTGGCTCCCCGCTCCCGACACCTGGATGCTGGTGTTGGAGCTCTTCGAGTCATTGCTCGCGATCGAGAGCGTCGCCGACTGGGGACCCGCGGCGGTCGGCAGGAGAGACACCTGGAAGGGGAAGCAGAAGTCGTGGCTGATCGTCACCGGGAAACCGGAGGAAGGTGTCGTCACGGCGACGCTGGAACTCGACGAGGTAATGGCAGTGACGATCAGGTCGAGCTGGCCGGTGTTGCAGACGTTGAGCGTGCCGCGGCTCGTCGCGCCCACGCAGGTGGCGCCGAGCTCGATGCCGCCGGGCACCTGGATCTGTGGCCCGGCGTCCACTTCAAAGAAGTAGGGGTCGATCGAGGGTGGAATTTCGAGGGTGTGGGCCGCGTCGGCGTAGAGTTTGTGCGTTCCCCAGTCGACGTAGCGTTGGAACACGACGCCCGGGAGGAAGTTCGCGGGATCGGGATAGTTGCTCGCGGAAAAAATGCCGAAGAAATCGGTCCCGGCGGCGACCAGCGAGGCGTAATCGCCGATATAAGGCCAGAAGGTGCTGCCGGGCGTCGTTGCGTCGGTGTTGGCGAGCAGGATCCCCGCGGCGTCGAACACGGTCGCATCCGGATCGGTCGTGCGCGTGAAACGCGCCTCCCAACGATTGGCCGCGAAGCGTTGATAGAACACACCGACGGTACCGACCGAGTTGATGGCGATCTCGGGATTCATGGCGCTCGTCACGGTCAGGAGATCCGCCGACCAGTCCTGTCCACGATTGATCGAGCGGCGGACGTGAATCGATTCGCTGTTGGCGCCGTTGCTGTCGCCATAAGCGACGTAGACACGATCGCTGTTGCGCGGATCGACCCCGATGCTCACGTTGCTTGCGCCCAGCCGATTCTGCCCCATGACCCCTGACGGAAGGGTAAGAATAGGAGTGACGAAGCGGCCGGGCTTGAGATCGCCTGGATCGAGGAGCGCCGCGAAGGGGGGCGTGCCTGTTCCCCACGCGTCATCACGGACGACGACCAAGCGCGGCGAACCGCTCCAATCGTGGAGGAAGGCCGCATAGACGGTGCCATCGGAATGCAGCGCCGGGACCTGGGCAAACCCATCCTGGCAAGCCGTGTTCCGCGCCTCGATGACGTCGAGCGCAAAGGCCGGCGGGCCGGCAGCGTTCTGCGAAACGTCGAGCGCCGCCGAGCGCCCATTGGGCGCGAGGCAGCCAAAGCCGTTGTTGAAGCCGACGTAGAGCCGATCTTGACCTGTGCCGGGCGCACCGAGCGCGCGCGTGTGCGGCTGATCCACTTTGCCGGGCCGGGTGTCGAGGGTGGTCATGAGGGTTCCGGTGTCGAGGTAGTCCTGCGTTCGGAGAACGGTCATCGGCCTCGACGCCCCTGCCGAGCTCAGGATGCCTGTGTAGAGCCAACTGGTCGGATGCAACGGCGCTCCACTCAGGGTGGACCCGAAGCTCAGGGTGATGTCACCCGTCGGAAAGGACGCTCCGACAAGGCTGGGGACGGTCAAGGCGAGGGTCCAGGTCGCGCCACGATCGGTCGAAACATAGATCGGCGCCGTCGCGGTCGTCATCGGGTTCTCCGAGAGGTTGTCCCAGGTGAACGCCGAGCCGGCCATCCGGCTGTAGTTCGTGGGATCGATTGCGAGGGTCGGCTCGGAGTCCTGGTTCGTCTCGCCGCTCCTGGACTGCGGCACCATGTTGACCAGGCGGTTCTGGGCGGCGGCGGCAACGGCACCGGACGTCACGGTCAGGAGCACCGCGGCGACGACGCGGCACGATAGGCTGCGCAGGCTCATCGCGGCACCTCCTTGTTTTGCAGGAGCTCGACCACATGTTTCTCTTCCGCGACCGGCAGGACGTCGAATGGATGAGTGACCAGGACGGCATGGTGCTCCTGGACGAATTTGTACCCGCGGGTCCCGGGGAGCAGCTCCGTCCCACCCTCCTGTGATCGCTGCCCGAGGATCAACGCGGCTTCGCCGGACCGCAGCTTCGGCGCATGGAACCACATGATGTCGCGACTCGCGGCGAAGACGACCGGAACGACGGCGCCGTTCTGCGGGCCGCGGACGGCCGACGTCACTCGCACCATCGCGACCTGCCATTCAGGATCGTGCTCGTCGCGCTGCCGGGTTCGATTGCCTTTCGGCTCGGCTTCGACGAACGGCCGGACCTTCTCGACCACTCCCCGGAAGACCATCTCTGCGCTCGCCAGGCGTGCACGGATCGGAGCGTCACGTCGCGCTTGCAGTCCCTGCTCGAGCGCCTGTGACGGCCTGGCCTCCTCGCCCTGCGGCGCCGGGAGCTCGCCTTCGTCGGCGAGGGTGATCGTTTTTCCGAGAAAGCGTGGGTTACCGAAGAAAATGGCTCGGCTCCCCACTTTGAGATCGCCGGGTTTGCTCAAAATGACGGTCGCACTACGACCTGTCTGGTCCCCCGCGAGCTCACTTCCGGCATACATCTTGTCGATCTTGATGACCGCTGTGGCGTGACTCGGTGCGAGAAGCGGCTCTTCGCTGGCATCGACCTTGACGACCGTGCCGAGCACGATGATGGCGGAGCGGCTGGCGAGAGCCGCGGTCGTAGGGTCGCTCTGGGCCGCAGCCGGCAGGTTGCCAGCCAGGAGCGTGATCGCGAAGATGGCACGGCAGGCGATTCCCACGAGGGACGCGCGACGCCGCTTGCGCCGGGAGAGCCGCCGCAAGGACAGCCCTGGAATGGAGAGGGAGAGAGGGGGTGGGGAGCTTCGCATGGAGTCTCCTTCGGGCCGGAGGTTTTGCGCATCTACGATCGCCTTCTAGAGAGTAAGGCGCAGCTGGGGAGGGCGGCGTTACACGTCGATCGCCACCCGCTCGGGGCAACGATGACCTTGGCCCGGCCGGGAACGATCGGTGCCTCTCCAGCGTTAGGAGCATGAGGCCTCCTCCGGGGCAAGTTCGGCACTCACACTAGTAGAGGACGTGGGGCCGGCGTCAAGGATCGGCCGCCCTGGCGGTCGCCGCCTTGACCCCCGCCGCTCGATCCCATACGCTGGCCCGACCCGCGGTGACGCGGTTCGGGGAGAGGTGTAGAGAGGTAAATATAGCAATGGCAGAGATCCAGACGATCGGGGTGGTGGGCGCGGGGACGATGGGGCATGGCATCGCTCAGGTGGCGGCGCAGGCGGGCTACCAGGTGGTGCTGGTCGACGTCGCCCCGGAGGCCCTGGCGCGCGGCGTGGCCCAGATCGGCAAGGGGCTCGGCCGGCTGGTCGAGAAGGGCAAGCTCCCCGCCGAGGAGCGCGACGCGGCCCTCGCTCGGGTCCAATCGGCCGGCGAGCTCGCGGCTCTCGCCGACGCGGATCTCGTCGTCGAGGCGGTCGTCGAGCGGCAGGAGGTCAAAGAGAAGGTGCTGGGGGATCTCGACCGCACCTGCTCCCCGGAGACGATCCTCGCCACCAACACGAGCTCGATCTCCATCACTCGCCTCGCCGCCGCCACCCGCCGGCCGGAGAAGGTCATCGGCATGCACTTCATGAACCCCGTCCCCGTCATGCAGCTGGTCGAGGTCATCCGCGGCCTCGCCACGAGCCAGGCGACCTACGACGCCGTCGAGGCGGCGTCCAAACGGATGGGGAAGACGCCGGTCGAGGTCCACGACGCTCCCGGCTTCGTCTCCAATCGGGTGCTGATGCCGATGATCAACGAGGCGATCTTCTGCCTTTACGAAGGAGTGGGAAAGGCGGAGGCCGTCGACGCTGTTATGAAGATGGGGATGAACCACCCGATGGGACCGCTGGCGCTCGCCGACCTGATCGGCTTGGACGTCTGCCTCGACATCCTGCGGGTTCTTTTAGACGGCTTCGGCGATCCCAAGTACCGCCCCTGCCCGCTGCTCGTCAAGATGGTCGACGCCGGCTACCTGGGACGCAAATCGGGCCGAGGGTTCTACACCTACGGAGGAAATTGAGCATTCCAGCCCTCACCATGCTCTGCCAGGTTTGTGGCGCCAGGAATCCTGAGGACCAGGAGTACTGCCTGCGCTGCCACCAGAAGCTGCTCGTCCTCTCGGGCACCCTGATCGAAGACGAAGAGGCCTACGAGGAGCAGGCGGCGGAGGAGAGCTTCTCCTTCGACGAGCACCTCCTGGAGCGCATCTCGATCCTCGAGGAGGCGGTCAAGCGGACGGCCGAGACCGTCCGCCAGCTCCTGGGCGCCCTCCACAAGCAGGAGAAGAACATCCTCATCGGCCAGACCGGGCTCTCGGCGCTCCGCGAGCTCCTGGAGCAGAAGAACTACATCGGCTGGGAGGAGTGGAGCGACCTCTGGGAGTCCAAGATGGACTACCAGCTCCTGGCGCTCGAGAAGCGCGAGCGCTTCCTGGCCATCAAGGAGCGGATCGCCGCCCTCCACCACGGCGACAAGCGCAAGGTCTTCCTCCAGCACCTGGAGGACGCCGAGTACGCCCTCTTCGCCTTCGACATCGAGCGCGCCGTGGCGGCCCTCGAAGCCGCCTACAAGCTCGACCGCGACAACTACGAGCTCGCCTACTTCCTGGGCGAGACCCACTTCAACGAGGGCGAGACCGAAGAGGCCCTGGGCTACTTCTCGCATGTCCTGGACGTCAAGCCCGACCACTACGAGGGGCTCGTCTACAGCGGGGTCATCTACTACGAGCGGGGGGACGCCCAGCGCGCCGAGGAGCACCTGAAGCGCGCGGTCGTCCTCTACCCCGACTCGTTCCTGCCCCACTTCAGCCTCGGCGCGGTCTACGCCGGCCAGGGGAACTTGGCGATGGCGATCGTCTTCCTGGAGCGCGCGGTGGCCTTGGACCCGGTGCCCCAGGCGCTCTATCTCCTGGGGAGCTGCTTTTACGAGATGGGGAAGCTCCAGCCCGCGGTCCGCCATCTGCAGGAGGCGGTGCGGCACGACCCCGCCTTCGAGGAGGCCTACCACCTCCTGGGCATGGCCTATCTCGACCGCCACTGGAACCGGAAGGCGCTCGACGCCTTCCGCCAGGCGCAGCGCCTGAATCCCAAGAAGCTCCAGTACCAGGATCTCGTCCACTACCTCTCGGGGCGCGCCGGCATGCCGCTCCCCAAGGTGGACGGCGAGGCCGGGAAGTGGTTCGGCAAGGCCGAGGAGTTCCTCGCCCGGGACAACCGCAAGCAGGCCCTGGTCTGCTACCGGCGCGCCCTGTCGCTCGAACCGGAGAACCCCACCCTTCTGATGTCCTACGCCCTCCTCTGCCTGCACATGAACCGCAGCCAGGAGATCGAGGCGGTGACGAAGAAGGTGCTCGATCTCAATCCCGGCGAGATGCTCAAGGCCACGGCCTACGCGGCGCTCATCGAGGCTCTCCGCAGCCAGGGCAAGCTCCGCGAGGGCAACCGGATCGGCGGCCTGCTCCTGATGGACGAGGGGGCGTCGAACTTCACCAAGACGATCGCCTACTACGAGATGGCCTGCAACCTGGCCGAGATGGAGGAGGACCTCGACTCGGCCCTCGACTACGCCAAGCGTTCGGTCGAGCTGTCGCCGGACGAGCTCAAGCAGTTTCCCCTAGCCGCCCTGGGCTGGGTGCACTACAAGAGGAAGGAGTTCGACAAGGCGATCGACTTCCTCGCCAAGTCGAGCGAGCTGGGCGCCTCGTCGACCACCTTGACCCACCTCGGCATGGCGCTCCTCGCCTCGGGCGACGACGACCGGGCGAAGACCGTCCTCGCCCAGGCGCGGCGGCTGACCGCGCGCGGCGAAGGGCTCGAAGAGAAGATGATGGAATTCATGAAGGACAGCTCCCGCCTCCTCGAGCGGGTGCATCGCAGCCAGAAGAAGTAGCCCCTTTTCATACTCCTGAGCGTCCCGGAGGATCCATGCGCTGGAGCCGTTACTATCTCTATACCACCCGCGAGGTGCCGAACGACGCCGAGGTCATCTCGCACCAGCTCATGGTGCGCGCCGGCCTGATCAAGAAGGTCGCGGCCGGCATCTACACCTACCTGCCGTTCGGCTGGCGGAGCCTGGCCAAGCTGATGGCGATCGTCCGCCGCGAGCTCGACGCCATCAGCGCCGCCGAGCTGACAATGCCGGCGATCCAGCCGGCCGAGCTGTGGCAGGAGTCGGGGCGCTGGCAGCGCTACGGCAAGGAGCTGCTGCGGATCAAGGACCGGCACGAGCGCGACTTCGTCTTCGGGCCGACCCATGAAGAGGTGATCACGGACATCGTCCGCCGGGACGTCAAGAGCTACCGGCAGCTCCCCATCAGCCTCTACCAGATCCAGACCAAGTTCCGGGACGAGATCCGCCCCCGCTTCGGCCTCATGCGCGGCCGCGAGTTCATCATGAAGGACGCCTACTCCTTCCACGCGAGCCCCGAGAGCCTGGACGTCACCTACGACGACATGCGCCGCGCCTACTGCAAGATCTTCGAGGCCTGCCAGCTCGACTACACGGTGGTCGAGGCGGACACCGGCTCGATCGGCGGCTCGGCTTCGCACGAGTTCATGGTCGTCGCCGAGACCGGGGAGAGCGCGGTCGTCCGCTGCCCCAAGTGCGGCTACGCGGCGAACGTCGAGAAGGCCCAGATGCGAAAGCTGGACGCCGAGGCCGCTATTCCCAAGAGCACGGAGCGCAAGAAGGTGCCGACCCCGGGTAAGAGCTCGGTCGAGGACGTGGCGGCGTTCTTAAGGGTAGCGCCGCGGCAGGTGGTCAAGACCCTGATCTACGACACCGAGAAGGGCCTGGTGGCGGTCGTGGTGCGCGGCGACCGCGAGATCAACGAGGTCAAGCTCTTGAATCACCTGGACGTCGAGCATCTGGCCCTCGCCTCGGAGGAGAAGGTGCGCGAGGCGACGGGCGCCGCGGTCGGCTTCGCCGGTCCCGTGGGGCTGTCCGCCGGAGTGCGACTGATCGGCGACGAGACCGTCCGCGGGCTCGCCGACTTCGTCGTCGGGGCCAACGAGGGGGACGCCCACTACACGGGGGTCAACTGGGGAACGGACGTCGACCTCACCGAGTGGGCGGACCTCCTCCTGGTCTCCGGCGGCGACCCCTGCCCGCGCTGCGACGGCACGCTCGAGATCTTCCGTGGCATCGAGGTGGGGCACATCTTCAAGCTGGGGACGAAGTACTCCAAGGCCATGGCCTGCAACTACACGGACGAGTCCGGCGGCGACCACCCCATGATCATGGGGTGCTACGGGCTGGGGATCGGCCGCACCGTGGCCGCCGCCATCGAGCAGAACCACGACAAGGACGGCATCATCTGGCCCCGGCCGCTGGCGCCCTTCGAGGTGCTGCTCGCGGGCCTGAACCCTGACGACCCCGAGGTCAGCCGGGTGACCGAGGAGCTCTACGCCGAGCTTCGGGGCCAGGGGGTCGAGGTGCTCTACGACGACCGCGACGAGCGCCCGGGGGTCAAGTTCAAGGACGCCGACCTGATCGGCATCCCCGTGCGCCTGGTGATCGGCGCCAAGTCGCTGAAGGACGGCAAGGTCGAGGTGTCGCTAAGGCGGGACCGCGAGAAGCTGCTGGTGCCCCCGGGGGATGCGGTGGGGCGGGTGCTGGAGCTGCTGGCGAAGGCGTAGGGGGGGCTGAACGCAGAGCGGCCGATCCCGACGCCAAGGGAGACCTGGAACATGGAACTGCTGAGTGAGGACGACCTCAATCTCGGGGAGATGACTCCCGAGGAGCTCGATCGCGCCTGGGATCTCTGGTTTGATCTCGCGCAGGCGACGAACGACTTCGATCCACCCTATACCCACGGGGTCTTCGTCCTCTGCCAGCCCGGGTGGCGCAGTGCCGTGACTCTTCTGTGAATTGGCGGCGATTGCCGATGACAGCTACCGTTTCGGGCGCTTCCCATAGCGCGAGATGCGGTCGTGGTGAACGATGTCGACGAAGAAGATCGTTCCCCCTTCGACGCGGAAGACGATCCGATCGCCGCTGTTGATCCGGGCTTCCAGGTAGTATTTTTCAGGATGGATCGGCTTGATCCGCAAGCTGGAGGAGGCGAGCTGCTTGATGAGCGCGATGGCCGCCTGGTCGCAGGCGACCTGCCGCTCGACGCTGAGCGTGGCGTAGCTTTCCTTCCATGGCTCCGACCACTCCGCGGCGAGAAAGGTCTGCTTGTGAGCCATCTAGGGGCGCGGCGCCGGTTTTTTCTTCAACTCATCAAGAAAGGCTTGCGCTTGCTCCGGGGTTTCAGTGCGAGTCGAGCGTCCCTGGTTGAACTCTTCCTCAGCGCGGGTGATACGAGCCTGCACCTCCGGATGGTGGAACCAGAGCTGGTCGTTCGGCACCAGGCTCGCTGGAACGAGCTCGAAGGTTCCCTTGTCCGTACGCTCCAGGAGGATGAAGTCGCCAGCCCCCACGCCCAGCGCTTCCCGGACCTCTTCCGGCAGCGTGGTACGGCCCTTGCGGTCGAGGGTGAGAAAGGTCACTGCACTCATAGAGGGAAAGTACCACTTTCCCTCACTCGGGAAAAGGGTGCGGCGTACATCTTGGAGACGCTGAGCCGCCTTCGAGGGCGGGCGACTGGGCCCAGGTCACCCATCCCGGCGCAGCAGGACAACCGTCTGATCGTCAAGCTGCGGCGCCCCGGCGGCGAAGTCGGTCGTGGCGCGGTCGATGGCGTCGACCACCTCCTGGAGGGGGCGGTCGCGGTGCTCGGCGAGGAGGGGTAGGAGGCGCCCGGTCCCGAACTCCTCGTCGGCGGGGGAGGCGCACTCGGTGATGCCGTCGCTGTAGATGCAGACGAGGTCGCCCGGGGAGAGGGCGACCGACTTCAACTGGTAGCGGCTGCCCGGCAGGATGCCGATCGGCAATCCTCCCGAGCCCATCTCCTCGACCTCGCCGCTCCGGTGGAGGAGGAGGCCCGGGTTGTGGCCGGCGTTCAGGTAGTGGAGGGCGCCGGTCTCCGGGTTGAGCTCGGCCAGGAGCAGGGTGATGAACTTGTTGGCCGCCGAGGACTCGTAGATGTGGCTGTTCAGGCGCTCCAGGAAGTCCGCCCCCAGGCCGCTCCGGCCGAGCAGCAGGCGGAGCGCCGAGTGGAGGGTCGACACCATGAGCGCCGCCGGCATCCCCTTGCCCGAGACGTCCCCCAGGGCCAGGCTCACCGTCCCCTCCGGGCGGGGGAGGAGGTCGTAGTAGTCGCCGCCCACCTGGCGCG
>JAXDLD010000709.1:0-4018 GCA_034666805.1 Acidobacteriota bacterium | reverse complement strand
GAACCAGAGCCGCTCCTGGGCGAAGGAGAGCGGCAGAGGGCCGCTCCGCGGCGCGCGTTCGAGCGGCGGTATCGGCGAGCGCCGCCCGGCTTTTCCCGCCTGGGCGGCATCGGCGGCAGCGGCCACGAGGGCGGCGAAGCCGGAGAGCGTCGGCGCCTCGAAGACCGCCTTGAGCGCCAGCTCCACCCCCAGGGCCTCCCGCACCCGCGACACCAGGCGGGTGGCGAGGAGCGAGTGGCCGCCGAGATCGAAGAAGCCGTCCTCCCGGCCCACCCGCGGGACGCCCAGGAGGTCGCTCCAGATCTCCGCCAGCAGCTCTTCGAGCGGACCCCGGGGCGCCTCGCCGGCCTCTCTCCCGTCTTTCCCTGGCGCGACGATCTCCTCCGGCTCCGGCAGGGCCCGGCGGTCGACCTTGCCCGAAGGCGTGAGCGGAAGGGCGGCGAGGACCACGAAAGCCGCGGGTACCATGTAGCCGGGCAGCTTGGCGGCCAGGAGATCCCGGACCTCCGCCACCCCCACCGCCGCTACCGCCGCCCCCGTCCGGGGCACCAGCCAGGCCACCAGGCGCCGGCTACCCGAGGTGGGGTCGGCGCGATCGGCGACCGCCGCCTCCTTGATCCCGGGGAGGGCGAGGAGCGCCGCCTCGATCTCCCCCAGCTCCACCCGGAAGCCGCGGATCTTGACCTGGCCGTCGATCCGGCCCAGGAACTCGATGGCGCCGTCGGTCCGGTGGCGGACGACGTCGCCCGTCCGGTAGAGGCGCTCCCCCGGACGGCCCGCGAACGGGTGGGGCACGAAGGTCTCCGCCGTCAGCTCCGGCCGGCCGAGATAGCCCCGGGCGAGGCAGACGCCGCCGATACAGAGCTCGCCGGCCACCCCCAGGGGCACCGGCGCGAGGCCCGGTCCCAGGAGGTAGATCTCGGACACCGGCACCGGCCGGCCGATCGGCAGCCGCGCCGGCACCGCCTCGCCCGGCCGCGCCCGCCAGGTGGTCACCGAGATCGTCGCCTCGGTCGGGCCGTAGCGGTTGTCGAGGTGGGCGTGCATGCGGGAGTGGAAGCGCGCCGGGAGGTCCGGCGGCACGGTCTCGCCCCCGGTCACCACCACCCGGAGCGCGGTCAAGGCGGGGAGGGCCTCCTCTTCGAGGAGGAGGGTGAGGAGCGCGGGCGGGAACGACAGGCGGGTGATCCCGTGCTCGGCGGCGAGCGCCAGGAGGTAGGCCGGGTCGCGCTCCCCTCCCGGCCGCGGCACGACCAGCCGGCCGCCGGTCAGAAGCGGCCCGAAGAGCTCGAAGACCGAGACGTCGAAGGAGAGGGTCGTCTTCTGGATCATCCGCTCGCCGGCGAGCAGGTCCTCCGCGCAGGCGTAGCGCATCCGCGCCGCGATCGCCCGGTGCGGGATGACGACCCCCTTCGGCCGCCCCGTCGAGCCCGAGGTATAGATGACGTAGGCCGGGTGGTCCGGGGAGAGGCGGGTCCCCCTCCCAGGGGGGAGGGACCCGCCATCCGGGAAGACCTCCTCGATCCGCAGCCGCGGGACTCCGTTTTCCGGCAGCAGCCCGGCGGTCGCCTCCTCGACGAGGAGGGCCGCGACGCCGGCGTCCTCGACGAGGAACGCCAGCCGTTCCGCCGGCAACCCCGGGTCGAGCGGCAGGTAGGCCCCGCCCGCCTTCAGGATCCCGATCACCCCGGCCACGAGGTCGAACGAGCGGGCGAGGCAGAGCCCCACGACACTCTCCGGCCCCACGCCGAGGGCGCGCAGGCGGCCGGCGAAGAGGTCCGAGCGGGCGTCGAGCTCGCCGTAGCGTATCCACTCCCCGGCGCACCAGACCGCCGGCTCCTCCGGGGTGCGCGCCGCCTGGGCCGCGAACAGCTCGTGCAGGAGGTCGCTCCCCGGATACTCCCGGGGCTCGCTCCCCCACTCCAGGAGGAGCTGGTGCCGCTCGGCGGCGGAGAGGAGGGGGAGATCCGAGATCCGCCCTTCCGCTCCGGCCGCGATCTGGGCGAGCAGGGCCTCCAGGTGACCGGCCATCCGCTCCACGGTCGCCGGCTCGAAGAGGTCGCGATCGTAGGCCAGCCGGCCGGAGAGGCCCTTCGCCGTCTCGGCGAGGCCGAGAGAGAGATCGAACTGTGCTCCGGGGGCCTCGATCGCCAGGGTCGCGAGCTGGAGCGGGCCCATCCGCAGCCTCCCGCCGGCCTCCCCCACCGCCAGGGCCGCGAGCCCCTCCTCCTCCTCCCGCCGCCCCTTCTGCAGGACGCACATCACCTGGAAGATCGGCGACACCCCGGGATCGCGCTCCGGCTGCAGCCGCTCGGCCAAGAGCGGCAGCGGATAGTCGCGGTGGGCGAAGGCGGCGAGGGCCGATTCCCGCACCCGCCCCAGAAGCTCCGCCACGTCCGGGTCGCCGCCGAGGTCGGCCCGGATCGCCACCGGGTTGACGAGGTAGCCCACGAGGCCGCTCCACTCGGCCGACCGGCGGCCGGACGTCGGGCAGCCCACGAGGAGCCGCTCCTGTCCGCTATGGCGGTTTAGCAGCACCTCGAAGGCGGCGAGGACGCCCATGTAGAGGGTGGCTCCCCGCCGGCGGGTGAGCCGCCGGAGCGCCGCCGTGGCGGCGGGCGGCAGGGCGACGGCGCGGGCGCCCCGGCGATGGCTCGATGTCGGCGCCACGGCCGGCCGGGGACGGTCGGCCGGCAGGTCGAGGACCAGCGGCATGCCGGCGAGCGTCTCCCGCCAGAACCGCCAGAGCCGCTCCCCCTCGGGGCCGGCGAGGCTCTCCTCCTCCCGGCGCACGATCTCCTCGTAGCCGATGGCGGGCTCCGGCAGGACGGCCGGGATCGCCAGCTCCTCGCCATAGAGGGCTCCGAGGTCCCGGATCAGGACCCCGAGCGACCAGAAGTCGGAGACGATGTGATGGATGGAGAGGGCGAGGGCATACTCGCCGCCCCCGAGCCGCAGGAGGGCCAGGCGCCAGAGCGGCCCCCGGGCGAGGTCGAAGGGCCGGTAGGCGAGCGCGGAGAGCCGCCGCGCGAGAGCCGCCCCGTCGAGCCCTGTCCCGTCCTCCTCCAGGAAATCGACCACCGGCTCGTCTCCCACCGGGCCCACCCGCTGCACCGGCCCGGCCGGGCCCTCGTGGAAGGTCGCGCGGAGGGCCGGGTGGCGGGCCGCCACGGCGGTCGCGGCCCGCCGCAGGGCCGAAGGGTCGAGGCCGCCCTCCACCCGCGCCGCGCCGGCGATGACGTAGGCCGGGTTGCCCGGCGCCAGCCGGTCGAGGAACCAGAGCGCCCGCTGGCCGTAGGAGAGCGGGAGATCCAGGCCGGCGTCGGAATCCTGGCGCGACGAAGTAAAGGTCAAGGATTGCATCGTGGCTAAGCAGGAGGAGCGATTATAACGGTCCGGATACCGCCCCGGCCGCGAGCAGCTCGGCGATCGTCGGGTGGAGGTAGACGGCTTTCGGGGTCAGCGGCAGGCCCAGCTCGCGGGCCCTGTCGCAGAGCTTGAGGACGAGGATCGAGTCCCCGCCCAGCTCGAAGAAGTCGTCGTCCTCCCCCACCGCCTCGACCCCCAGGACCTCGGCCCAGAGCGCCGCCAGGCGCTCCCCTGCCGGATCGCCCGGGGTGAGGATCGGCGGGCGATCCCTGCGGTATTGCGAGTCGGGGGCGGGCAGGGCGCGGCGGTCGATCTTGCCGTTCGGGGTCCGCGGGAGGGCTGGGAGGGTGACGAAGGCGGCCGGCACCATGGGCTCCGGCAGGCGGACGCGGAGGAAGGCCCGCAGCTCGCTTGGGCGTGCCTCGCGGCCGGTCCGGGTCACCACGTAGGCCACCAGGCGCCTGTCCTCGGTCGGATCGGCGGCACCGGCGCGCTCGGCGAGCCGGGCGGCGAGGAGCGCCCGCCGGGCCGGCGAGAGAGCCGCCACCCGGCGCTCGAAGTCCAGATCCCTGTCGTCCGCCATCACTTGACCGCCTTGACGACGACCATCGAATCGGCCCACCAGTAGTTGCAGTCCGGCGGCGGCTGG
>JAXDLD010000708.1:0-4882 GCA_034666805.1 Acidobacteriota bacterium | reverse complement strand
CGGCGGGTGAAGGAGACCCTGCGCGCGGTGCCCCATCGCGGCCTCGGCTACGGCCTCCTGCGCCACCTGGGGAGCGCGGAGGAGAGGGAGCGCCTGGTCGGCTTCGAGCGCGCCCATCCGACGGCGGTCTCATGGAACTACCTGGGCCAGCTCGACCTTTCTATCGCGGGTACCTCCCGGTTCGGCCTCGCCCCCGAGCCCACCGGTCCCGGCCAGGGCCCGAACGCGCCGCGTCGCCACCGCTTGGAAATCAACGCCATGGTCCTCGGCGAGCGGCTGCGGGTGGACTGGAGCTTTCCCGCCGGCCCCGGGGCGCGTCCGGCGGCGGAGCGGCTCGCCCAGGGGTTCACCGCCGCCCTCGAAGCCTTGGTCGAGCACTGCCTCTCGCCCGGAGCCGGCGGCTATACTCCTTCCGACTTCCCCTTAGCGCGGCTCGACCCGGCCACCCTGGACGACCTGCTCGGGGCCGATCCCGACGTCGAGGACCTCTACCCCCTGGCGCCCCTCCAGGAGGGGATGCTGTTTAACGACCTCTACGCGCCGGGCTCGGGGCTCTATGTCCAGCAGCTCACCTGCACCCTCTCGGGCCCGCTCGACCGGGAGGCCTTCCGGCGCGCCTGGCAGGGGGTGGTCGACCGCCACCCCGCCCTGCGCACGGCCTTCCTCTGGCAGGGCCTCGCCCGGCCGCTCCAGGTGGTGCGCCGGAACGTCGTCCTCCCCTGGGGGGAGCCGGACCTCCCCGCGGGCGGCCTCGATCCCGGCCGGGCGCCGCTCCTCGCCGCCGCCCTCGTCCGCACGGGGGAGGACGAGCACCGCTTCACCTGGACCTTCCACCACCTGCTGTTCGACGGCTGGTGCCTCGCCCTGCTCTTCCGCGACGTCTTCGCCCTCTACCAGGCCGGGATCACGGGCCGCGAGGCCGGGCTGCCGCCGGCCCCTCCCTACCGCGACTACATCGCCTGGCTCGAACGGCGCGACGCCGGGGCGGCCGAGCGCTACTGGCGCGGCGTCCTCGCCGGCTTCGCCGAGCCCACGCCCCTGCCGCTCGATCGACCGCGGCCGGAAAGTGGAGTCAGCCGCGACCTGGAGATCTTCCTGCCCGCGGCGGCGACGGCGGACGTAGCCGCCTTCGCCCGCGCCTCCGAGCTGACCCTCAACACCGTCTGCCAGGGAGCCTGGGCCCTCCTCCTCGCACGGTACGGGGGAGGGCGCGACGTGGTCTTCGGCACGGTCGTCGCCGGCCGGCCGCCCGAGCTTCCCGGGGTGGAGACGATGGTCGGCCTCTTCATCAACACCGTGCCCGTGCGCCTGGCTCCCGATCCAGAGATGTCCGCCGGCGCGTACCTCCGCGGCGCCCAGGCGCGGCAGGCCGAGATGCGCCAGCACGAGCACGCCCCGCTCGCCCAAGTGCAGCGCTGGAGCGAAATCCCCCCCGGCGAGCCGCTCTTCCAGAGCCTCTTCGTATTCGAGAACTACCCGGTGGACGATTCGCTCGGGCAGGAGGCCGGTCGGTCGGCATCGCTCGTGGTGAGCGACGTGCGCGTCGCCGACCGCACCGACTATCCCTTGAGCCTCGCCGTCTCCCCGATCGAGGCCGGCCGCCGGCTCTCCCTGCGCTTCGCCGACGACGGCCGGCTGGAACCGGCGACCGTGGAGCGCCTGGCGCGGCACTTCGCGGCCCTCTTGAAGGGGCTTGCCGAGGGCGGTAGCGAGCAGCCTCTGGGCGCGATCCCCCTGCTCACCGCCGCCGAACGCCGGCAGCTCCTCGCCGAGTGGGGCGCCGGTCCCGCTCTTCCCGATCCTTCGTCCGAGCGCTGTCTGCACCAGCTCTTCACGGCCCAGGCGGCGCGCACCCCCGGCGCCCCCGCCGTGCTCCAGGGGAGCCGGGCGACGACCTACGCCGAGCTGGACCGCGCCGCCGCCGCCCTGGCGCTCCGGCTGCGGGGCCTGGGAGTGGGACCCGAAGTGCGGGTGCCGCTCCTCGCCGAGCGTTCGACGGAGGCGATCGTGGGGATCATCGCCGTGCTCGCCGCAGGGGGAGCCTACGTGCCGCTCGACCCCGGCGCCCCGGCCGACCGCCTCGCCCTGCTCCTGAAGGAGATCCGCGGTGATGTCGATGGCCTCCCCCTCCTCCTCACGGAGAGCACCGCCGCCCGCCTGCCAGCGGAGGCGCGGGCCGGCTTCATCCCGGTCTTCCTGGACGGCGTGCTGGACGCATCGTCCCCGGCATCATTCCCGGTCATGGCGCCGGCCGCCCAGCCGGAGAACCTCGCCTACGTCATCTACACCTCGGGCTCGACCGGTACCCCCAAGGGGGTGATGGTCTCCCACCGCGCCATCACCGCCTATATCAGGACGGTCGCCGCGGAGTACGGCATCGGCCCGGGCGACCGCGAGTTGCAGGCCTCGGCCCTCACCTTCGACCCCAGCGTCGAGGAGATCTTCGCCCCGCTCGCGGCGGGCGGCGCGGTGGTCCTCCCCGAGGGCGGCTTCGAGGAGCCGGCGCGCTTCCTCGACTTCTGCCGGCGGACCGAGCTCACCGTCCTGAGCCTCCCCACCGCCTACTGGCACACCTTCGTGGCGACCCTGGCCGCCGAGCCCCTCCCCGTCCCGCCCCGAGTGCGCCTGATCATCACCGGCGGCGAGCGGGCCCTACCCGAACGCTGGGCGGCCTGGGGGGCGTTGGGAGAGTGGGGACGGGTGCGGCTCGTCAACGGCTACGGTCCGACCGAGGCGACCGTGGCGGCCACCCTGGAGAGCCATCCCGGTCCCCGCGAAGCCGCCCTCCCGACCGGGCGAGAGGTGCCGATCGGGCTCCCGTTCCCCGGGGTCGTCGTCCGGGTTCTCGACCGTGACCCGGAAGCCCTCGGGGCCGGCGAGCCCCTGCCGCCCGGGGCGGCGGGGGAGCTCTGCCTCGGCGGGGCGGGCCTCGCCCGCGGCTACCTCGACCACCCGGCCCTGACCGCCGAGCGCTTCATCCCCGATCCCTGGGCCGCCGAACGGAGAGAGCCGGGGGCCCGGCTCTACCGGACCGGCGACCTCGTCCGCTTCCTCCCCGACGGCCGGCTGGAGTTCCTCGGCCGCGCCGACTCCCAGGTCAAGGTGCGCGGCTTCCGCATCGAGCTGGGCGAGGTCGAGGCGGCCCTCGCCGCCCACCCGGGGGTCCTCGAAGCGGCGGCGGGGACCCGCGCCGACGCCTCCGGCAGCCGCGGCCTCGTGGCCTGGGTCGTTTCGCGGAACGGCGACATCGACGTCGCGGATCTCGGGCGCTTCCTCGCCGGCCGGCTGCCGGCCTACATGGTGCCGCCGGAGATCGCCTTCCTCCCGGCCCTGCCGCGCAACCGCTCGGACAAGGTCGACCGCCGGGCCCTGGCCCTCCTCGCCCCGGCGCCGCGGCCGGCGGGAGAAGAGTACCTGGCGCCGCGGAACGCCATGGAAGAGGAGCTGGCGGCGATCTGGCGGGACCTCCTGGGAGTGGAGCGGGTGGGAGCGGCGGACGACTTCTTCGCCCTCGGCGGCCACTCGCTCCTGGCCACCCAGCTCGTCTCGCGACTGCGCCGCCAGCTCGGGATCGATCTGCCCCTCGCCCGGCTCTTCGAGCTGCGCACCCTGGAAGCCGTCGCGGCGGAGGTGCTCGGCCAGAAGCTCGCCGCGGAAGGAGGGGCGCTCGACGACCTCCTCGCCGGCCTCGATGGGCTCTCGGACGAGGAGGCCCTGGCCCTCCTCGCCGCCGAAGAGGAGCGCCCATGAGCGACCCCCGCGACCATCGCGACCGGCTGAGCGACTTCGAGCGCCTGTCGCCGGCCAAGCAGAAGCTCCTCCTCGCCCGGTTGAAGAAGCGCGAGGGCGCGGCGGGGCCGGCGGAGATCCCGCCCAGCCCTCTCCGCGCGGCCGGCGGCCCCTACCCGCTCTCGTTCTCCCAGCAGCGGCTCTGGTTCATCGATCGCCTGGAGCCGGGGAGCGCCGCCTACAACCTGACCGACGCCCTGCGCCTCCAGGGCCGGCTCGACCGCTCCCTTCTGGAACGGGTGGTGGCCGAGATCGTCCGCCGGCACGAGGTCCTCCGCACCACCTTCACCCTGGCCGAGGGGGGACCGGTGCAGGTGGTAGCCCCGCCGGCCGCCCTCCCTTTCTCCGTCGCCGATCTGGGCTGCCTCCCCGCCGCGGCGCGCGAGGTTGAGGCCCGGCGGCTGGCCGAGGAGGAGAGCGCCCTCCCGTTCGATCTCGCCAGCGGTCCCCACCTGCGGGCCCGGCTCGTCCGGCTGGAGGCCGAGGAACACCTCGCCCTCTTCACCCTCCACCACATCGTCTCCGACGGCTGGTCCATGGGGGTCCTCGTTCGCGAGCTGACCGCCCTCTACGGCGCCTTTTCCCGGGGGGAGGCGTCCCCCCTCCCCGAGCTCCAGGTCCAATATGCCGACTTCGCCGACTGGCAGCGCCGGCACCTGACCGGTGAGGTGCTCGCCGGGCACCTCCGCTACTGGAAGGAGCGCCTGGCCGGCGCCCCGGACTTCCTGCCCCTCCCCGCCGACCGGCCGCGGCCGGCGGTCGCGAGCTCGCGCGGGGCGAGCCTCCGGGTCACCCTGCCGGCCGCCCTCCATGCGGCGCTCGCCGGCGTCGCCCGGCGGCAGGGGGACACCCTCTTCATGGTCCTCCTCGCCGGCCTGGACATCCTCCTCGCCCGCCACACGGGACAGGAGGATCTCCTCGTCGGCACGCCGATCGCCAACCGCACCCATCCCGAGATCGAAGGGCTGATCGGCTTCTTCGTCAACAACCTGGTCCTCCGCGCCGACCTCTCGGAGCTGGTAGAGGCGGGGAGCTTCGCCGACCTCCTCTCCCAGGTGCGCGCCACGACCCTCGGCGCCTACGCCCACCAGGA